>DAOUVS010000238.1 GCA_030667525.1 Candidatus Zixiibacteriota bacterium
AATATAATAAGGAGGTCATATGCACAAAAAGGTCTTATTGTTCCGTTTCTCTCTGACTTTGATGTTGATCTCATACTTGGTTGTAACGGTTCTGCCAATAGGAGTTTTGGCTCAGGAATCGATTAATTGTCCGTATGATAAAAACGCGCCAACCCTTGACCATGCTCGTCAGACCTTTAAGGGTCTTAATTACAACTGCGCCGAAATGGAAATCAATGATCTTCTAAAAGATGAATCATTGACCCTTGAAGAAAAAGCCAATGCTCATGTCCTGATGGCGGCGGTGTACTATGCCAAGTTGAAGGATTCAAAGGAAAAACGGAGCAAGGTTATTGAGCAGTTTGCAAAGGCATTTAGATCGTATGCTGACTGGTCGGGCGACGTCGATATTAAATCGACCGAATTTTTATCGATGATGGAGCAAGCCAAAAGTCTGGTCAACACTGAAATCAAAACCCCGGATATCGACACTCTGGTCGCGATTCCAAAACTCGATAGCGGAGAAAAGAAAGCCTGGTACACCCAATGGTGGGCTATCGGACTTGGTGTCGGTGTTGTTGCCGTTGTCTTATTGGGAAGCGGCGGCGGCGATGATCCTCCGCCAGACACAACTCTGGCAACTTTTCCACCAACACCTGGCAAGGATGGAAGATAAAATATTTTTATTCGATAATTGAAAGGAGCTGTTTTATGAAAAAAAGTTTTGCTAATGTAACTCTTACGGTATTGGCGGTTCTGCTATTATTTGCTATCAATGCAATGGCGCTGGCGCCGGCAACAATGGTTTATCAGGGCCGGTTGGCTGATGCCGATGGAAATCCAATAACCACAGAAGTCACTGTTAATTTTGCACTTTATGCCGCTCCCGATGCCGCTTCGGTCGATAGCATTTGGTCGGAAACACTACCGGTTACACCGGATGACCAGGGCGTTTTCACCGTTGAATTGGGAACCACTGTCCCGCTGACCACCGGCATATTCAATGGCGGCGCAAGATTTCTTGGAATTAAAGTCGGCGAAGATACCCAAATGACACCATTTCAACTTTTGGCTTCAGCACCGTATGCAATCAATTCGAATATTGCAAATGGTTCAATTTATAATGCACATATCAGCAATTCGGCGGTAATTTCGGGATCAAAAATCAGCGGTACGGCGGCAACATTGTCATACGCGCAAAGATTTACCGGAACCTGCATGTATGGTGATAGCGGCGTGATTGCTAATCCGTATGGAATGAGAATTGGAGATAATATAACCCCGACAAGCAGTTCACTGAGTCTGCTCCAGATTGGAAGAAATTGTAATACTTCAAGTATTAGATACGGTCTTTGGTCGGAAATACGTAATCAAGGCATTGGTACTTTGGTCGGTGGCTACTTTTATGCTTACAGTTCCTCCGCTACCGGCGGGACAAAATATGGAATTTATTCCACCGCCGGCGGCACAGGGACCAATTATGCCGGATATTTTTCCGGCAATGTCAACGTGGTCGGTACGTTGAGCAAAAGTGCCGGTTCGTTCAAGATAGACCATCCGACAGATCCGACAAATAAATACCTTTATCACAGCTTTGTCGAATCACCCGATATGATGAATGTGTACAATGGCAATATAACCACCGATGCCGACGGAAATGCCATAGTTGAATTACCCGATTATTTCGATGCCCTCAACAAAGATTTCAGATATCAATTAACCGTAATCGGCGATTTTGCCCAGGCAATAATCGGCGAAGAAATCAGCGACAATCAGTTTACAATCAGAACCGATAAACCATCGGTTAAGGTTTCCTGGCAGGTGACCGGAGTTCGCAAAGATGCTTTTGCCGAAGCCAATCGGATTCAGGTCGAAGTTGAAAAACCAGCTATAGAAAAAGGATTGTACTTGCATCCTGAGGCGTTTAAACTTGGCCCGGAAATGCAGATTCATCACGACCTCATTAAGAATACTCAGGAATCTGCCGGAGATGATAATGAATAATCTGGCCATAAAATATAAATTTAAAACAAATACAGAGGAGAATAAGTATGAAATGGAATAAGTCTCTTCTGATAATCGCCGCCTTGATGTTTTGTTTTCTTACCGGTAACAGTCTGGCTCAGATTTCCGGTGATACCTACAAAATATCAACGGGCGGAGTCGCCGGAGGCGGCGGAGTTTCAGAGTCACCCGATTATTCTCTGACCGGAGTAGTGCCATTGACTGGTGCGGTTAGCCTGTCCAGTACTACTTACTCGCTAACCAGCGGATCGGTCGGAATTGTTTACGGTAGTCTGACCACTCTTAAAACGCTCTACAATGTCAGCAACGATGCCACCGTGCCGCCAACAGACCAAACTCTGAAAGTTGCCTATTCAGGTAGTTCCGGTGATGCCATAGGGGCAATATATTATCGTCAGGGCGGGTCAGCATCATATCAAACAGCCGCAATGACAGCTGGGACTGGCGATACGCTGGTGTATAATCTGGTCGCCGGCCTTTTAAATATCACAGGGCTTGAATATTATTTCGAGGTTGAACGCGGCGTATATATCTCGCGAGTCGGCAGTGCCGGCAGTCCACTTGTTTTCAGAGTCTCGTTGACCAACGCACAAGCGCAAATGCCAACTGCCACGGTTGCGAAACGGTATCGAATTGTTGGAGTGCCTCTTGAAATTACCGGAACGAACAACGTCGCTACTGTATTTGAAGATGATCTCGGCGTTTTTAATACTTCGCAATGGAGAGTCGGTCGATATAGAGCATCGACCGGAGTAGTACATGAATATAATGACGCTGAAAATATTATTCCGGGACGCGGTTACTGGCTGATTACCGCCACAACTCAAACTTTTGGTGCCGCCGGAGCAAGCGTACGACCAAATCGAGTGGTTGATGGTATTGAATATTTGGAGGTTCCTCTTAGTAATGGCTGGAACCAGCTGGCTAATCCTTTTGGTTTTAGAATCGCCTGGGATGAAATTCGATTCGCGGTTAATGGCACGGCTGTCGATGGTCATCCATCAGCTACTCTGGAAGACGCTGCCTATTCATATAATGGCTCCGGTTATGTTACTTACAACGCTATCCCGGCTTGGGAAGGTGTTTTTGTAAGAATTAATCAGGATAATGTTACCGCATTAATGCCATACAAGGCAACAACGGTGGCTCCGAAATTAGCGCCCTTGAAAGATCAACCCGTATATTCCGACTTTTCATGGAATATTGAGGTCCAGCTGGAAACCGCAGAATATCTTGATCAAGCCAATTTTATTGGAGTTCGTCCCGATGCGCTGGAAGGCCCTGATGATTATGATTTCTCTGAACCACCAGCAGCACCAGAGGCGCCAACTCTTGGATTCCGTATTCCCGATGAAAATAATCGTCTGCGACGCACCGACTATCGACCGCCTTTCACCGATGGAGCTGTTTGGGAGGTTGAGATTTCCAAAGCTTCTGATCGGAAAATCAGAATTACCGGATTGGAAAATATGCCGGATAATATGGAGGCCTGGATGGTGACCAATGACGGGCGCAAAGTTGACCTGTCGATCACAGCAGAAATAATCATTCCCGACAGAGTCGAATCTGCCAAACTGATTATCGGCAGTCGGTTATTCACCAGCAATGAGATCGCCTCACTTTTGCCGACCAAGTTTGCTCTCGAACAGAATTATCCTAACCCGTTTAACCCGCAGACATCCATTAGGTTTGCACTACCGACCAACGGCTTTACGGCACTGGAGATTTATAATGTTTTGGGACAAAAGGTGAAAACATTGATTGAGAAAGATTTGGAAGCCGGTTACCATACCGTCATCTGGAATGGTGATGATAACAACGGAAAAGAATCGGCAAGTGGTATTTATTTCTACCGGTTAAAATCGGGAGATAAAAATGCATACAAAAAGATGCTTCTGATTAAATAAAGAAACCGCAACTTTCAAAGAAAAAGCGCCGGAGATTCCGGCGCTTTTTCTTTGTTTAAAAATTTCAATTCGATTATAATAAAACAAATATTTTAGCAAAGGATTTTAAGATGATTCATAATCCTGTTATCGATGCCATGATGGCACGTAAATCGATTCGAAAGTACACCAACCAGAAACTATCAGATGAAGTAATAGAAACAATCGTCAGAGCCGGACAGCAGGCGCCGTTTGCCGCTCAACTTTGCAGTTTGATATTGACCCGCAAAGAGAAAATACCGTTTGGGGCACCGGTTCTTTTTACAATTTGCGTTGATTATTACCGTCTCGAAAAAATTATGCAGAAACGAAACTGGAAAACGGTCACCAATGATTTATCACTGCTTGTTTTTGGAATGCAGGATGCCTCGCTGATGGGCGAAAATATGGTAATCGCCGCCGAGAGTCTTGGATTGGGAAGCTGTTATCTGGGTGGAGCGCCATATTTCGCCGGAAAGCTGGCCGAAAAGCATAAACTGCCTAAACATGTTTTCCCGCTGGTACAACTGGTGATTGGTTATCCCGATGAGAACCCTCCCCCGCGCCCACGATACCCA
>DAOUVS010000096.1 GCA_030667525.1 Candidatus Zixiibacteriota bacterium
AATGGCGTAACCTGCTATTAATACGCCAATTATAATGTACCAAGTTGTATTCAAATCACTCATGAGGTAGCCTCCTCAATCAATTTTGATTCCGGTCCATGTTTAACTTCTTTCACCATCAGATAGATGTAGAGAATTCCGAGTAAAATATAAATCAACCCAAACAGAATAATTGAAAATAATATCTCTCCGGCACCAACCGTCAATGATATGGCGTCGGCCGTTTTAAGAACTTTATATACCACCCATGGTTGTCGTCCCACCTCGGTCGCCACCCACCCGAATTGACAGGCAAGAACCGGTAGCGGGATCGAAATAACCAGCAGTTTTAAATACCACCTGCTATCCCATAATTTTTTGCGTTTCATCAAATATATTCCTAATAGCATCACGAATATAAAAAACATCCCCAAGGCAACCATACTGTGAAATGATGTAAATGTGAGAAAAAACGGCGGTATTTCATCAGCCGGAAAATCGTTGAGGCCATTGACATACGCTTCCGTATCTCCATGGACCAGCCAGCTCAGGATGCCCGGCACCTCGACGCTTGCACTCAGTTGGGGCGGATCATCAGACGGAATCCCGAAAATTACCATAGGGGCATTTGTCTGGCCCTCAATGAGTCCCTCGAATGCGGCCATTTTTTCAGGCTGGGTTTGTGCAACCTGAATAGCATGTTCATGGCCGAAAGGAAAGAGCTCCAACAGAGATACAATTAATCCAAATATCAGTGACAATTTTAGGGCATTGCGTGCAATAAGATTTTCCCGGTTTTTCAGCAATAAGTAAGCGGCCACACCGGCCATGACAAAAGCTCCAGCAATCAGTGCGGCATCCATGGTATGGAAGAAACGGATCCACATGGATGGATTAAATACGGCATCGGCAAAACTTGTCAATTCGGCTCGACCGTTCTGGATTACGTATCCGGCAGGCGTTTGCTGCCATGAATTAGCCACCAATATCCAAAAGGCCGATAACGTAGCTCCAATCGCAACCATAAATATTGAAAACCAATGAATAGCTTTGGAAACTTTGTTCCGACCGAAGAGGTACAAACCGAGAAAGGCAGATTCCAGGAAAAATGCAAAAATAGCTTCGGCGGCCAATGGCGCGCCAAATATATCACCTACAAATTTTGAGTATTCGGCCCAGTTGGTCCCGAACTGAAATTCCATTACAATACCGGTGGCAACACCCACTGCAAAGGTAATAGCCAGTAGTTTACCAAAAAACTTGCCCATTCTGACGTAATTATCATCACCCTTATACCAACCGATTCCCTCGATAATAACAAGCAGCCAGGCCAATCCAATAGATATTGGAGGAAAAATAAAATGAAAACCGATGGTTAATGCAAATTGAACTCGTGCCAATAAGACCGGATCAAGTTCCATATTTGTCTCCCCCATTCATTTTGGTTAACAGCTTTTTGGCGTTATCCTAATTATTGATATTTAGGATAATTTAAAATCTTATAATTTATCGATATGACTCTGAATTAATTTGACGTGACCTTCCTCAAATCCGGCCAGATGCGTGAATACTTTTTTTCCTTCTTCGGATTCGGAATTGTCGGCCAATTTGACAAACAGTTCTTGTGCCTCTATTTCCAGTTTCAGTGCCATATTCAATATTTCAAGCGGGCTTTTTAGATTTTTGACATTCTCAATCAGATCTCTATGTTTTTCGGCCATCCTGGCGTCTATCTCAGGTAATCCTTCCTGTTTTAAAACATCAGCGGTGCTGATCCACTTCTCGGAACGAACCAAAGAATCATACTGTCTTTCCAATATCTGGAAATGCTTTTTCTCTTCGGCGGCCAGATTTTCGAGAGTTCCCTTAATCCCGTTTGCTTCTGTAAGTTTGATTGCCTCAATATAAAAAACATATGCCGCGACTTCGGATTGAATTCCGGTAGTTAAAGCATCGAGTATTTCAGGATTCACTGCCATATTAACTCCTATATAGTTTTAATAATCATCTCTTTTCTATAAATTTGCTTTCCAATACTAAGTCGTCAGCTTCAAAAAATCAAGCCGATAATATGCTAAAAACAGTTCTGCCATTAGATTAATTAATTATTAACCGAGCGCCACATCGAGAGTCATCATCACTGCAAAACCAAGAATAGCCCCCATTGTCGCAGAGTGAGAATGTCCACCTGATTGTGATTCAGGGACCAATTCTTCGATAACAACAAAAATCATCGCTCCGGCAGCAAAAGCAAGAGCATAAGGCAAAATCGGGCGGGCAATTAGAACCAGAGCGGCACCGGCAACACCGGCTATCGGCTCAACAACTCCCGAAAGCTGACCATACCAGAAGCTTCTCATTCTGGAAAAATTTTCTCTTCTCAAAGGCATCGAAACTGCCGTTCCTTCGGGGAAATTCTGGATACCGATTCCAATTGCCAGCGCAATCGCCCCAGCCAATGTGGCCGATTCCAGCCCGGCGGCAGCAGCACCAAAAGCAACTCCGACAGCCAGACCTTCCGGGATATTATGCAGCGTGATGGCCAGAACCAAAAGAGTTGTACGTTGCCAACTAGTTTTGACACCTTCGGCCTGGTTAATATCCATTCCGGGATGAAGGTGCGGCAAAATTTTATCTATCAGTCTTAAGAAAAATGCGCCGGTTAAAAAACCTACGACAGCAGGGACCCATGAAGGAATAGCCTGCCCCTCAGACATCTCAATTGCCGGTGCCAGAAGTGACCAATAACTGGCGGCGATCATAACTCCGGCAGCAAAACCAAGCATACCATCAAGCGTTCTTCGATGCATCTGTTTTACCGGAAAAACAAGCGCCGCCCCCAAAGCTGTCATAAACCAGGTGAAAATAGTCGCCAGAAGTGCCTGTAAAACTGGATGCAGTTCCTTAAACCAATCAAACATTAATATCTCAATTCCTGATTAAAGATTCTAAAGTTTTACAAAAAACTGTTCCGTATGAACCTGTCCCGTTTCTTTTTTAGAATGCTTTTTAAAACCTTCTTTTTCCAGCATTTCCAACATAGAATTTATCATCAATGGGTTCCCGCACAAAAACAGATGCGTATTCTCCGGTGTCGGCTTTAATCCCCAAGCTTTTTCAATGGTACCATCGGTCCATAATTTCTGAACAAAACCCTCATGCCCCTTCCACGGGACAACTTCCTCGTGCGCATGACTCAGGATCGGTAAATATGTAAAGTTTTTATTGGCCGATGCCAGAGTTTTCAACTCATCATTATAACCCAAATCGGTCGAATGGCAGGCACCATGGATAACTGCGAAACGATGCCTCACTCCTTCGGCCAATTCCGAGCGGATCATACTTATATACGGAGCGACTCCGGTTCCCGTAGCTGCTAAAACTAAATTAAATTCACTGGGAACCTCTGATAATGTAAACATTCCCTTAAATTTGGGTCCCATCCATACTTTATCGCCTGATTTTAGATTCAATAACCTCGGGGTTAGTGAACCGGAACGAACCAGCCCGATATAAAACTCAATATATTCTTTGGCAACCGAAGATGAAGCAATTGAATAGGCACGCATTATTACTTTTTCAGGATCAATCTGACTTTCTTCGGGGTCGGCGGATGGAGACCTTGGCGCTGAGCCTGCCAATCCCAAAACACCATACTGCCCCGGTTTAAAATCCGGCAGCTCCCATCCATCAGGAACAATTCTCAGTTTTACCAAACTGGGGGTTACTTCAATTCTTTGACTTACTATCGCATTTAACTCTTTAGCTACCATGATTTATTCAGTTCCTTATTCATTACATTATTTATTCTTACTCTTCCGGCGAAAATTCATCTTTACCAGCACCACACTCGGGGCAAATAAAATCATCAGGTAAATCATCAAACGATGTTCCAGGTTCGATTTCTTTCTCAATCAGTCCAATCATCGGATCATAGATCCAGCCGCAAATATCGCAAATATATTTTTCCATGCCGCCTTTCCTATTAATAGCAATTTATAACCCATATCAGCTTTTTCATCGCAGTAAGAAACTGACAATAAGCCGTTCCGTCAACTATTATTTCAATCCAACAGATAATTTGATTATTCGCCTTATCTTGTCGCTAGCACATCCTCTAAATGACTGGTTTCAGCGACAATTCCGACGCTTTTTATCATCTAAATATTGCCTTATTTTTGTCAAACTAAATCCAATATTCAGCCGTAATAGCTGTTAAACTATATAAAGTTATTGACAATTAAGATAGGGTGAAGTAGACTGGGGAGGGAATAAAATTCCCGCCTGTTTCGACTTCAGCGTAAAAACAGTATATTTTTAGGACGACGACTTGATTAGAATAGTGAATTTATATATTTTATTATATCAGGAGGTTAAATGCCCGCTTCTAAAAAGAAAACGGTAAAATCGAAAACTGATCAGATTGGATTGCCCGATGAAACCATGATGGGGCTTTATTCAAATCTGCTGAAAACCAGATTGCTGGATGAGCGATTCCGCAAGCTGTATCGCCAGGGCCGCTTCGCCGGAACCTATTTCTCGGCGGTTGGTCAGGAAGCGACAACTGTTGGACCAACTTATGGACTTCGTGATGAGGATTTAATAGCGCCGTCACACCGTGAAATTGGCGCCAGTGTCACCAAAGGTGTTCCGCTTGATAAGATCGCCGGTCAGATTTATGCCCGTGAAAGCTCGCCGGATAAAGGGAAAAGCCATCCCTGCCACTATGGTTGGAAGGCAAAAGGAGTTATTGCCCCTTCCTCGACATTGGCTGGGCAAACCGTTGTTGGGACTGGCTGTGCCATGGGTTTTCAGATTCAGAAAAAAGATAATGTGGTATTGGCATTTTTTGGCGAAGGTGCTACGGCTCGCGGCGGCTGGCATGAAGCGCTTAACTATGCCGGCATTTATAAACTGCCGATAGTCTATATTTGCCAGAATAATCTCTGGGCTGAATCGGTCCCTGCATCTTTGGCAGCCGCAATTACAGATTTTTCCGACCGGGCCAAAGCTTACGGTTTTCCCGGCGTTACAATTGACGGCAATAACGTCTTTACCACTCACAAAACTGCCGTTGAGGCAATTGACCGAGCGCGCAAAGGTGACGGACCGACATTAATTGAGTGCAAGACCTATCGCTGGTATGGTCATTCTGAAATCGATCCGGCCGATTATAGGACAAATCAGGAATTGGAAGATTGGAAAAGCAGAGATCCGATTAAGTTTGCTGAAAAAACATTGATGGAGCTTGGCCTTCTTACCACAACCAAAATAGAAGCATTGGTCGAACAGTTTAATCAGGAAATAGATGAAGCAATAGACGCAGTCGATAAAGATAAATATGCCGACCCTGAAGAAGCCTATAACGACGTTTATTCGGAACAGTTCCCTGTCCGACGAGTAGATTGGTAGAGGGGCGAAAATGAAAAAAACAACATTTATAGAAGCAATTACCGAAGCACTTGATGAAGAGATGGCGCGCGATGAAAAAGTATTTTTAATCGGCGAAGATATTGGAATATACGGCGGCGTTTTCAAGGCAACCAAAGGTTTACTTGATAAATATGGTGCTGCGAGAGTGATCGATTCCCCGATTTCCGAAGTTTATATCGCTGGCGGGTCAGTCGGTGCAGCTATGGTTGGACTGCGGCCTGTTCCCGAAATTCAGTTTGCCGATTTTATTACCCCTTCAATGGATCAGATTATTCAGCAGATGGCCAAATTAAGATACCGTTCCGGCGGACAGTGGACCTGTCCGATGACCATGCGGGTCTGCTGCGGTGCCGATATCGGAGGAGGATTGTATCACTCACAAACGAATGAACAGTGGTTTTTCTCGCAGCCGGGTCTGATTGTGGTGATGCCGGCAACTCCCTACGATGCCAAAGGATTATTGAAATCAGCCATTAGAGGTGATGATCCGGTTATTTATTTTGAACATAAGAGACTTTACCGCTGGATCAAGGAAGAGATTCCTGAAGATGATTTTACAGTCCCGATCGGCAAAGCTGCATTGAGAAAAGAAGGCAGTGATGTTACTTTGGTCGCCTATGGTTTGATGTATCATCGCTCAATGGAAGCTGCTCTGGCACTGGAAAAAGATGGTATCTCGGCGGAAGTTATCGATATGAGAACGATATTACCCTGGGATCGCGAAATGATATTAGAATCGGTTAAAAAAACCTCAAAGGCAGTTCTGGTTCAGGAAGGTTCAAAAACAGGTGGTGTTATGGCCGAAATTTCGGCGACGATAATGGAAGAGGTTTTTGATTACCTTGATGCGCCGGTAACGCGTGTTTGCGGACTTGATGTTCCGGCGGTACCGTTTGCACCACCAATGGAGCATTATTTCCTGCCGAATGCTGAGAAAATATCTAAAGCGGTCAAAAAAATTATTGAATATTAGGGAGGCACGATGGAATACAAGGTGGTGGTACCGCCATTAGGCGAATCAGTTGTCGAGGGAACACTTGTCAAGTGGATTAAAAATGAGGGTGATACGATCAAGGCGGACGATGCCTTGGTTGAGATCATGACCGACAAAATTAATGTTGAGATACCATCTCCGTACGATGGTGTGATGAAAAAACATCTGGTCAAAATAGACACGGTCGTCGAAATCGGACAAGAGCTGGCTATCATGGATGTCGAGGGTGAGGTAACCGCTACCAAAACATTCGATACCTCGTCAGCCAAGGGTGATGATAAAATACCGCAGGAACAGACAGCGCCAATTCCTGCCGAGGAATTTACCGAAGCAGCCGCACATCACCGTGACCAGGGAATACATGCCGATGAAAAATCGATCAACGAAGGCATCAAAGCGATTAAATCATCACCGGTAGTACGACGTTTGGCTCGCGAACATTTTATAGATCTGCGAAAAGTGCATGGTACCGGTAATGACGGACGGATCAGCAAAGAAGATGTCATAAAATATATCGATGCCCGTCATACTGTTGATCTGGTCAAACCGGATTTTGTCTTTCCCGATCTTGAACTGGAAGAAATTATCCCGGTCACCGGAATCCGTAAAGTCATCTCCGAACATATGGTGGCTTCAGCTTTTACTATCCCCCATGTTACAACTTTTGACGAATGCGATATGACCCGAGTTAAGGCTTGGCGCAAAAAATATGTCGATCGAATTGAAAAAGAGCATGGTGTCAGAATTACTTACATGCCGTTTATCGCCAAAGCAATTATTTTTGCGGCCAAAGAATTCCCATGGATCAACGCCACTCTCGAAGATGATAAATTGCACGTCAAAAAATATTTTAATATTGGGATGGCAGTCGCTCGTGACAATTCATTGATTGTCCCGGTAATAAAACATTGTGAGCAAAAATCGTTATTACAGATCGCCAAAGATATGCGTGATATGGCCGACAAAGCCAACGCCGACAAACTGAAAATCGAAGAAATCACCGGCGGCACAATTTCTATCACCAATGCCGGCGGGATGGGTGCACTCGGCTCAACCCCGATTATAGCCAAACCGCAGGTCGCTATCCTTGGTGTTCATAAGATTGTCGAAAAGCCGGTCGTACGCGATGGTGAAATAGTCATTAGACCGATTTTGAATTTTGGTATGTCGTTTGATCATCGGGTGGTTGACGGAGGTTATGCCGTTCAGTTCTTACGCCGGATGATTGAATTTTTGGAAGATCCCGATAGTTGGGTGCTTGGAGTTGTCTAAAAGTTAAGGATATTAGTTTTATGTCTGATAATTATAAACTGGTCGTTATTGGTGCCGGGCCGGGCGGATATGTCGCCGCTATTAGAGCCGCGCAGCTTGGAGTTAAAACGGCCATAGTTGAAAAAGAATATATGGGCGGAGTATGTCTCAATTGGGGATGTATTCCTTCAAAAACGCTTTTATATGTAACCTAGTTAAAAAGAACCATTGAAGGTGCCAAACGGATTGGACTCAATGCTGATAATATCAGTATCGATCTTGATAAACTGCGTCAGCATAAAGATGCCACCGTTAAACGGTTAACCGGTGGCGTCAAACTTCTGCTGGAAAAAGCCGGAGTGACAATCCTGCAAGGTGCCGCATCGTTTAAATCAAAAAATGAAATAGAAATATCTGACGGCACCAACACAATCGTTGTTCAATCGGATAATTTTATTATCAGTACTGGCGCCTCACTAATCGAACTGCCGATGCTTAAATATGACGGTAAAAAGATTCTTGGTGCCCGCGAAGCGATTGAGATTCCGAGTGTACCTAAAGAGATGCTGGTTGTCGGCGCCGGTCCAATCGGGGTCGAAATGGCGACCGTGTACCAAACACTTGGTGCTAAGGTGACCATTGTCGAGATTTTTGATGCAGTTCTACCGACTCTTGATGAAGAGATTTCGGCAGCTTCAGAAAAGGCATTGAAAAAACAGGGAATGAATATTATGCTCTCTTCTAAAGTTATCTCATCAAAGATCAACAACGACAAAGTTGAAGTCAGCATTGAAACCCCCGATGGCAAAAAAGATTTCAGTTTTGATATGGTTCTGGTCTCTGCCGGAATGAAGCCGAATTCTGGAAATCTTGGTCTTGCGAAAATTGGCGTGAAGATGGATAACCGCGGCTTTATAGAAACAAACAACAAAATGCAGTCGAATATCTCGAATATTTATGCCGTCGGTGACGTCGCCGGTGGAATGTTGCTGGCGCATAAGGCCTCGCACGAAGGTATTGTTGCCGCCGAAGCGGTGGCAGGTGAATCGCATCTCGCCGATTGGAAAGCTGTCCCTTATGCCGTTTTCACCGACCCGGAGATAGCAGGAGTCGGAATGAGTGAAAAGGAAGCTGTTAAAACCGGAAAGAAAATCAAAATCGGACGGTTTCCATACCGAGCAGTCGGCAAAGCGATTGCCACTCTGGCCTCTGAAGGATTCACCAAAATTATCTCTGATGCCGAAACCGATGAGATTCTTGGACTTCATATTTTTGGACCGCATTCCGGCGATATCATCTTTACTGGAACCGTTTTAATGGAGATGGACGGCACGACCGAAGACCTAGGTCAAATGATGGCGGTTCATCCGACACTTTCCGAGGCAATGATGGAAGCAGCTATGAACGCCGATAAAAAGGCAATTCACATTCCAAATTAGATTGAATATTATCTTAAAGGGCAGGTTGTTTAGCAATCTGCCCTTTTTTTACGTATTTATATATGATAATATGCTGAATAATTAATTGGCTTTAGGAAGTTATGTTTTTAATAGATTTTATTTCGCAGGCTGGTCAGGAATTTTTAAATCTGATTATACTGGTGCTTCCATATTTTCTGATAGGTGCTATCACCGGCGCCATAATGGAAGTGTACCTAAGGCCTGAAACTGCTTTAAAATATTTTGGCCGCGGGATTGGCTCAATTATTAATGCCAGTTTGCTTGGCGCTGTTTTGCCCGGCTGCTCATGTGCCACCATGCCGATGGCCAGCAGCCTGAAATCAAGTGGAGCAAAATTAGGTACGATTGGCGCCTTTATTATGGTATCGCCATTGCTAAGCCCGCACACGCTGATACTAAATTATGGACTGCTCGGATTGGAATTTACTATTGCACGAATAGTTGTTTCATTGATTGGAGCAATACTGCTTGGTTTGGTTTTTAATATTTTAGAA
>DAOUVS010000317.1 GCA_030667525.1 Candidatus Zixiibacteriota bacterium
ACTCTGCTTAGTGCTTTTAAAATACATCTTGAATCATCAACTAATAATATACTAAACTGCGGCATCTTTGACCTCCTCAGCTTTGGTTTGCTTGTAAACTTGAACACCGCCTCTAATTTGGTCAACGACATTCATTTTGGTTATTCGTTTAATCATACCGTCCGATAGTTTGGCGCCTTTGGGAAGAAGGAACATACCGCTTTTTGTATATATATCTGAGGCCACAACCATTCCCAGTTCCAATAATTCGGGTTGCAAAACAATACTTCCGACCATTCCAGTATCTATGAACATTTTTGCAATATCTCTTTCTATAAACCTTTTTACCAGTTCGGGGTCAAATTTTGTATTTGAGTATTGCACCAGATAGGCGGAGGCCAGACTAAGTTCCTTTTCGGTTGGATATCCCTTTCTAAAAACTCGATTATCAAAGGTATCGGCAATTTGAATAACTCGTGAGCCAAAAGGTATCTCGTCACGTGACAGGCCGTCCGGATATCCGCCACCCTGATAATTCTCATGATGATGTCTGATAATAAGTCCAACATCTTCAAATCCGGTTATTGCAAATAAACAGCTTTGTCCAAGAATTGGGTGTTGTTGGACGCTTTCAATATCAGCCCGTATATAATCACCTTCCGATTTGTCCAGAATTTTATCAGTCAGGCTGATTTTTCCAATGTCATGTAAAAAAGCGGCCACCGTAATATCCTGATATTCCTCATCACTGAGATCCGAATCTTTGATAAGCGCCTTAGCCAAAGAAGCCACTCTATGAGAATGATTGCCAATCCCCTTATGCCTCAGTCCGATAAGTGTTGAAAATGATTTTATAGTTTCCATGAAACTTTTTTTCAACTGATTGTGCTGCCATGATATTTCCTTGGTCTGTTCCTCAACTTTTTGCTCCAAATTGTTATTGAACTCTTTTAATTGGATGTTCTGTTTTAGAGCCAACGCGGTCAACCTTCGATTCTCCAGAGTCAAATCGAAAAGGTCAAGTGATTCTTTGATACGACTGAGAAGCTGCTCATCGTCCCACGGTTTATTGAAATAATATTTTACCGCCCCGCTATTAATGGCATCAATAGTCGCATTGATGTCGGCGTAACCGGTCAATAGAATTCTGATGCTATCGGGCGATAACTTGCGCGATTTACCCAAAAACTCAACGCCGCCCATGCCCGGCATTCTTTGATCTGAGATTATAATCGAGGCTTTCGTCTTGCCCAGAATTTCCAATGCTTCATCGCCACTTTTAGCCGCGATGATTTCTGCACCCAGATCATTGAGTAATCTTTTCAGGGATTTTAATATACCTTCTTCATCATCGACCGTTAAGATTGTATGTTTAGGTTTATTGGTCATCATTTACTCCTGCAAGTTTTGCGCAATAGAGGCTTGATTTTTTACAATTTGAAAAATCAAAACAGCCAAACAGACCTATTACTCCCGATTGGTTTGGCAATGGCGAGCATATGGTAGAAATTCTCTGATTCTCACTTAATAAAGTATAATATGATTTCTGCTCCTCCATCGAAGCCATCATCATATTAAAAATATTATTATCCAACGCTAATTCAGCCGATTCTCCCAGCAATATTTTATTGGTGTCGATAAACTCCGGTAATGCTTTATTTATATATACAACTGTTCCTGATGGATCAATCCCAATAACACCCACCGGGAGGTAATTAAGAATATTTTGTGCTACCGTTAAGGCCTTATTTTTGAATTCTATATCCCTGGTTCGTTCGCTGACTCTTTCTTCAAGAGTTTTGGTAAGATTCTGCAGTTCTTTGTATTTTATTGAAAGCTCGCCATACAATTCAGTATTTTCTTTTTGCAGCCAGTGTCTTTCAAATGCATCTTTAACAGTTGTCAGAAGATTCTGGTCGTCCCATGGTTTAGGTATGAATTTATATACATGACCCATATTGATAGCTTCAACAATCACACCGGCATCGGCATAACCGCTTAAAACAATCCTGATGGTATCCGGATATTTTTCCTTCACTTTATTTAGAAATTCAACTCCATTCATTCCAGGCATTCGATAGTCCGAAACGACCACCTGGATTGTATTATTTTCAAACAGCTTAAGACCAGCCTCGCCTGATTCGGCTGTGATTATTTTGCAGTCAACATCAATCAGGAGACGCTTAAGCGATTTTAGGATATTTTGTTCATCGTCAACAAGTAACAGACTGGGTTTCTCTTTCACTTATGCCCTCCAAAGGTAAAGTAATTGTAAATACAGTCCCGACACCAACCTCGCTCCTGACATCAATATAACCTCTATGTTTTTTTATGATATCGTATGAGAGGCTCAGTCCTAATCCTGTCCCTTTACCAACATCTTTTGTTGTAAAAAATGGTTCAAACAGTTTTTTGATATTTTTCTCAGGTATGCCTACCCCGTCATCTGCAATTGAAATGTAAATATTCCC
>DAOUVS010000326.1 GCA_030667525.1 Candidatus Zixiibacteriota bacterium
CCGTCGGGTGAACCTTTGCCGCCTTTGTCTTTCTGACCGGGGCGATTCATCGAGAACTTTTTATTGTCTTTATCTAAACTCATTAATACTAATACTCCTATTTATCCTAATATAAGAGATTATCGGCAAAAAGATGCGAAAATATTTTATTTATTACTGTTTAATACCCTGCCAATGAACGGAAGGTTCCGGTATTTTTGCCCCTGATCGAGTCCATAGCCGATTAAAAAGTGATCTTCAGCCTCAAAACCGATATATTTTACCTTAACCGGCATTTTTCGGCATTCCGGCTTGTTTAGCAGAGAAACCATCTCAACCGAGGCCGGCTCCTCAAGTTTTATCTTTTTGATGATTTCGACTGCCGTATGCCCGGAGTCAACAATCCCCTCAACCAGAAGAATATGCCGTCCGGTTAATGAAATTTTCGGCCCGCTGCTCATTATAACATCCTCGTCCGGATCAATTCCGCCATTATAGCTGGAGGCATTGACAAACTCAAGTTCTATCGGGACTGATATTTCTCTGATTAAATCGGCAAAAAACAGTATACAACCTTTGAGGACCCCGACCAAAATCGGTTCTTTATCCTTATAATCTTTGGATATCTGTTTTCCCAACTCCTTGATCCGCCGGGCAATTTTGTCCTGCGAATAAATCAGCTCAAATTTGTGGGTATCATGCATCGTTTTTTCTTCTGATGAGTTCAATTTCCAACACCTTTTTTGTTTTATTAGTAATTTTTACCCGGTCAGATATTTCATATCCGACTAACCAGATAATTCCATTCTTATCCTTTATAACCGGGATTTCATCCCGAATGTGCCGAGACTGTTTTTTATCGGTTAGATAATCTCCAATATTTTTGGTTCCACCAAGTCCCAATGGACTGAATTTATCTCCCGGTTTGATACCTCTAATTTCCAGCGGCAAATCAATTTGGTCAGCATCGATATTAATTTTCCAACCGCCTTTCAACTTCTTCTTGCTCGACGATTTTATTCCGACTTGGCCGGTTTTTATTGCGGCTCTTATCTTTGGCAGTTCTACTATATCCGGTATCGCTAAATCTTGTCTCTCCAATGTTATCTTTGCAGCTGAGAGTATCAGCTTGTCTCTGTCTGCGATAACTATCAGGTCCTTACCCAAACTTACCGCTTTTTGACGACCTTCAATCAGTTCGTTTATCTGCTCGATCTGCTCAAAACTGCCTGCGCCGGGGTGTCCGTATTTTTTTTCAAGAAGCAGTTTTATCATCCGTCGTCTGATACAAGTATCATATATGCTGATTTTTTTTAAATCAACAACTATTTTGCCGCCGGGTGTAATGGTGCATAGTTTTTTCAACTTTTTTTCTGCTATTTGGCTGAGAAAATTGTCTTCATCGGCCAGAATCTGACTGAACCTGCTGATAGAGTTCTTATATTTTGGGCCAAAATGTTTTTCGATAACCGGGACGATTTTATTTCTGATATAATTGCGGCTGAAATCAGATTTGAGATTCGATTTGTCGATTTTATATTCAATTTTGCTTTTTTTCAGAAAGGCAACAATGTCATCTTTTTCGATATTATAAAGCGGGCGGATAATTTTTCCTGAGACTGGTTTTATTGGGTCAAGACCGCCGGGGCCGGTACCGCGGAAAAGCCGAAATAGGATCGTTTCGATAGTGTCATCCAAATGATGCCCCAGAGCAATTTTATTGCATTTTTTTTCGCGGGCTATTTTTTGTAAAATACTCTTGCGAAAATTCCGTCCTGCCTCTTCGATTGAAAGTTTTTGCTCTTTGGCAATTTTGGGGATATCGGCTTCGGCCACAATAAACGGAATTTTGTATTTTATGCAAAAATCATAGCAGAATTTAATCTCTTTTTTGGCCGCTTTCGGTCGGATATTATGATTGACATAGCAGGCCAGTAGATTGGGGTTTTTCACTGGTGTATTGGTGCCCCACCGCTTGCGGTGGGATTTATATAAAATATATAGCAAGGCCGTTGAATCCGGCCCGCCGGAAAAGGATACCAGTATCTTATCGCCGGCGCAGATCATCTGTTTTTGAGCGATATTTTCACTTATCTGTTTAAGCAAATCTTTCATAGCAGGGAATATAATAATTGAAATAAAATATTAAAGGGAAAAGAAAAATGAATTAAAAGATTATTGTGTTTGACAGATAGCGGAGTATTCTGTATATTATTATAGAATTTGGAAAATCTTAAGATGAAATTATTAAATCTATCAAAGAAAACAATTATTCCGTTCATTGGGCTATTATTGATGGTTTTTCTACTTGGCTGTGGTCAATGAGTTGTCAATAATCAG
>DAOUVS010000113.1 GCA_030667525.1 Candidatus Zixiibacteriota bacterium
TTGGGTGATGATTTGTCTCTTGATTTTGCACCATCAGTCTCCACCTTCACTGGCGGAGAAACCCGTATTGAGGCTTCCCACAGTAATAGGGAACTGAATTTTGATAATGGACTGACCACTACCGCCACCGCATTTAAAATCGCCACGGGAGAGTTTTCATGCGATCTTGAAACCAGCAGCAGCTTTTCGGTTAATCAGCAGTATTATATTCGCAATTCATTCAATTTGGCCTCGTTTAAAGTAAAGGTAGCAGTGACTTCCGGTTTGCATTACGTTCAAACGGTAACACCGGCAGAAGGAGTTAGCTATATTATAGCACCGAATTATAAATCTGTTATTTTTACGAGCAATGGCAATTGGGTTCCTGCTGAAAATGACGTTAGAACTCAATTTGCGGAAATTCATTTCGACAACTCGGTGCCTGAATTGGCCGCTTCGCTTGGCCCCGGAACTGATTGCTATTGGATATATTCCAATTCGATAATTGCATTTCAGGATGCTTTTATGAGCGACTTTCTTAACGATAACCCACTTGACCCAGCAGGGAATCAGCCATTTTTGTTTTTGGCGCCTAATAAGATTCGCAAAGCAACTCTTAGATGTCCTGAAGATCCCATTCCTATGCCTTATAAAGATGAAAATGCTGTTATTCCGGAAGAGTTCATGCTTCATCAGAATTATCCAAATCCATTCAATCCCACAACTAAGATCGCTTTTGATTTACCTGAAGCATCTTATGTCAGGATAGAGATTTTCAACATTCTTGGACAGCATGTTAGAACGCTTGTTAATGAATCAAAACCAGCAGGCAGTTATGAAATACATTGGGATGCGACCGATGATAACCGACAAAAGGTTTCATCCGGTATCTATCTATATATAATGCAAGCTGGAGATTACAGTCGATCAGCCAAGATGACATTGATGAAATAATTTATTTAAAATTATTTAGTCATTAATAAAGGCCGCTTTCTTAATAGAAGGCGGCTTTTTATATCTTCTTATATTTTTTGATTAGCTTCTTGATCGCTTCACAAACATAATCGAGTTCGGGATATGATAAATCTATATAAAACGGTAAAGAGATTACTCGCTTGAAACTTTTTTCGCAGTTGGAGAAATCTTTGATATTAAACTTTAAACTTTTTTTATAATAAGAAAATCGATAAATCGGAATAAAATGCACTCCGCATCCGATCCCACGTTTTTCCATTTCAGCTATAAATTGATTACGTGTTATCTTTAACTTCGAAAGATTCAGTTTAATTATAAACAGATGCCAGGCGTGGGTCGATGTTTTATCCTCAAACGGCAATTCAATATATTCTGTTATATCGTTCAGATTTTTTCTATATCGTGCGGCCAGCTTTATTCGTTTATTTTGAAGAGTATCGGATCGTTTTAGCTGCCCAAGAGCCAATCCTGCTGACAAATCGGATAAATTAAATTTGTACCCCAGATCAGTGACATCATATCTCCAGCTCCCCCCCGAATACCGTTTCCACCCGGAGGAACTCATTGCATGCAAAGACAGATGTTTAATTTTTTCGATAGTTTTTTTGGAGTTTGAGACAACCATCCCGCCTTCACCGGAGGTAATATTTTTAGTCGGATAAAATGAAAAGACAGATAGATCGGCAATTGAACCTATCGGTTTATTTCCGTATTTGCCTCCAAGAGCGTGGGCGGCATCATCGATCAAGTATAAATTATTGTCTTTCGCCATTTTCTTCAGTGATTTGTAATCGCATGGCCAGCCGGCAATATCAACAGCTATAATCGCTTTGGTTTTTTTGGTGATTTTCTCTTTGATTGAATTAAAATCGATATTAAGCGTTACCGGATCGATATCGGCCAAGACCGGTTTGGCCCCGCAATGAAGAATGACCTCGACTGTTGCCACCATCGTATATGCGGAAGTGATAACTTCGTCGCCTTTTCCGATTGATAAAGCTTTGAGTGCAAGAAACAGGCCAGCAGTACCTGAGGAAACAGCAACTGCGTACTTGGCGTCGGCTAACTTGCAAATCTTTTGCTCGAACTCTTTAACCCGGGGGCCGGTGGTGACCCATCCCGATTTAATCACATCGGACACGGCACTTTTTTCAGCAGCACCAAGTTTTAATCTAAAGAATGGAACTTTCAATTTATCAATCTATATAAGCGGTTCTTGAAATTTCTTTACGCCGAAACCGATTTAACGGCTTCAATTACTTCATCCTGTTCGACTTCGGTTAATTCAGGATAAATCGGAATTGAGACAACCGATTCGGCCGCCTTTTCGCTTATGGGAAAATCGCCTTCTTTGTATTCCAGGTCACAATAACATTTGAGCCTATGAAACGGTGCCGGATAATATATATCATGCCCGATATTTTTTTCTTTAAGCGTCGCCAACAATTCATCACGATTGTCAACCGCGATAGTGTACTGGTTATATATATGATATGAATAATCTTTCACCACCGGCGTAACAATGGAACTCCCCGCAAAAGCGCTATCATATTTAGCGGCATGTTCCTGCCGTTTTTCGGTCCACTCTTTTAAGTAAGCAAGTTTGACCAGCAGGATCGCCGCCTGAATAGAATCAAGGCGGGAGTTGTAACCAATAATTTCCGGAAAATATTTTTTCTTCCAACCATGCATCCGTAGCATAAGAAGTTTTTCAGCATATTCAAAATTACTTGTTACTACCATCCCGCCATCACCGGCGGCACCAAGATTTTTGGTCGGATAAAATGAAAAACAGCCAAAATCACCCATTGACCCGGCCTGTTTATTTTTATATTTCGAGCCAATCGCCTGTGCGGCATCCTCGACTATGGCCAAACTATGTTCTCTGCCAATAGAAACAATCGGATCCATATCGGCCATTTGTCCAAACAGGTGAACCGGCATAATCGCCTTGGTTTTCAAGGTTATCGCATCATCAATTTTGGCAGGGTCGATATTATAGGTATCTTCTTCAATATCGACAAATACCGGACGAGCGCCAAGACGCGAGACAACCCCGGCTGAGGCAAAAAATGAGAAATCAGGTACAATTACTTCATCTCCCGGGCCGACCCCGGCGGCATCAAGCGAAAGCAGAAGAGCGTCGGTTCCGCTGGCAACGGCAATACCGGTTGAAACGTTGCACATTTTGGCAACCTGTTTTTCAAGCTCTTTGACCTCCGGCCCCAGAATAAACCAGCCATGATTTAAGACTTCTGCCACAGCGGTATCAATTTTTTCTTTGATCGTATCGTACTGCCGTTTCATATCTAATAATGGAACTGCCATATTTTCTCCTTTATTCTTCCCAGCCCTGATTTTCTAAAAGTTGCTCTTTAGGGACATCACGCAAAACTTTGGCCGGCGAACCAATTACAATCTTTTTTTCGGGACAATCTTTACTTAACAATGCCCCGGCCGCCACTAATCCATCGGCTCCAACCGTTTTCCCCGGCAAAATAGTTGCGTTGGCACCTATCCGACCGCCTTTTTTGACGATAACACCTTTAAAATGTTTAAACCGCTCTTGGGTCCGTCCCACATAATTATCATTTGATGTAATCGCACCCGGCGCCACAAAAACTCTATCTTCAAGTTCAGAATAAGCAGTGATATAAACGTTTGTTTCCAGCTTGCAATATTTCCCGATTTTACACTGGTTTTCGATAGCGACTCCCCGTCCAATAATACTAAAATCTCCGATCGTCACATTTTCGCGGACCGTTGACAGATCAGCGACAAGAATTTTATCACCAAGTTTGGCTCCCCGATAGATAATAACCGAGGTCCCGATTATGCAATCAGAGCCAATATTTGCCGGTGGCAAATCCTGCTCTTTAGTCACCGCAGAATTGGCCGCCTTCATCGGGAATTTGCCAATAACACTATTATCATCTATTCGGACCTTATCCCCGATTATGGTTCCATCATGAATAATTACATTGTTTCCGATAACGCAATCTGCTCCAATAGAGACATCAGCCCCAACAACACAAAAATTGCCATATTTTGTGCCGGAACCAACCTGAGCCGTTTTATCAATTACCGAATTTGACATATTGTCCTCTATTCTTATACAATAATATTCATCAATCGAATAAACTTACTGTATAGCAAAATAAAAGTCAAGCGGGGCAAAAAACAACCAAATCGACAGCACAAATGTCTCGCTTTGATATTTTCAATTTTTGCTTATATTATAATATGTTGTTATCTGTTTTAATGCCGCTTTATAACGAGCAGGAAACTGTCGCCGAAATTGTGGAAAGAGTCCTGGCGCTGCCACTTGATCTTGAGCTGATTATAATCGACAATGCCTCGACCGATAACACCGGTCAGATCATAGCGAAATATTCAAATCGCGATAATGTTAAAATAATCAAAAGAGAAAATAATATTGGCAAGGGTGATGCGGTTGTCGCCGGACTGGAACTGGCAACTGGAAAATATACAGTCATACAGGATGGCGATTTGGAATATGACCCGAACGATATTGTCAAAATGGTCAACGCCGCTGAAGAAAAAAAAGCGTTGGCGATATTCGGTTCCCGGATATTGAATCAGGGAAGCGAGATATCATACTATCGATATCTCTGGGGCGGCAAACTTTTGACCCTGGTGGCCAATATTCTATATTTCAATGGCATCTCCGATGAGTCAACCTGCTACAAAATGGTACGCACCGATTTGATGAAAAGTTTAAAACTGGAATGTAAGCGGTTTGAATTCTGTCCCGAATTAGTTGCAAAATTAGGGCGAAACGGAATTAAAATTTTCGAGATACCGATTGCCTACTATCCTCGCAAATTCGAAGAAGGTAAAAAAATCAGATGGATCGATGGAGTCGAGGCGATCTGGTGCCTACTTAAATATCGTTTTAAACCTGTCCCCAAATTCAGCGCGAAATAGAATCAGCAGAAAAACCAATAAAGTCAGAAGTGATATAATCAAACCGGTATAAAACCAGGGTGTGATATAAGTTAGAACTATCTTTTTATCATTTGTGCTGAATTTTGTCGCAACCAGTCCATGTTCCTCAAATAGCTCCCGACCATCGGTGCATGACCAGCCTTTATCATACCCGATTCCGAAAATAATTTTCCCGTCAGATGTCGGGGCGATTTCATATTCGATTATGTTCGGTGTATAATTTCTTGAGATCACCTGAAGCTGCCCCGACATAATATATTCCATCGCCACCTGATTACTCTGTGAGACAAGCCCGCGGCTTTCTTTATAGGCTGACAACCAGGGTGCCATCAATGAACCCCTATTTCGCTGAAACAGCCGATAGATATCGTTGGCATCTCCTATCTCATGTCTGAATTCTTCGTTAAAAGTCTGCTTTTGGGGCAGCTTATAATCAATCGTGTTAAAACTTGGGAGATTTACCAGAAAATTTCCAAGCAGTATCAAAGTCACCAAAGCAATTGCAATATGTTTTATCGATGATACCGAATCTTTCAGATGATTGATAATATAATCAAGACCGAAACCGGCTATAATCGCAATTGATAAAACAACAAACTGAAATGCGCGCGACGGTACCCTGATCGATGCAAAACCGGGCAGGTTCATAAACAGGTTCCAAAAAGAATAATCTGAAAAGCTGCCCAAACCAATAATGAAAAAGAAAACTGCCGTTATCAGCCAGAGTCGACAGTCGCGGAATTTATATATCAATCCTATGATTGCAATCAGAACTACTACCGGTGAGATATAGGCGCCATATTCGTGCCAGGTCCAGTTGAATCCGGAACCAAGCTCACGAAAAATATATTGATCGAATGAGAAAAATGCAGCCGGAATGATACCAATCGGTGTAAAATCATCCGGTTTGCCGGCCCAGGGGGATTGTGATAGTTCAACATACATTGGGATAAATTTCACCGCCGCCAGTAACAAACCGGCAAATATTGCGAAAAAATAAAATTTCAGAAATCTATAGTTTTTCTTCTCAATTGAGTAAAGCAGAATAAAAACTCCCGAAAAAAAGCAACTGTACAAAAACGGGATCGCGGCACCATTGCCAAGTACTATCAAAGCAATAGATAAGGCGCCGGCCAAAAGATATTTTCGGTTTTCGTTCGCTTTAAGAAGAAAATATAAAAACCAGGGCAAAAAACAAAAGTGCGTGAACGGCATATGCCCGGCTGAAAAGTGAAGGGCAAAATATGATGACCCAAAATATACAAACGAAACCAAATACGATGAAATTTTACTCAGTCCCAATTGTCGTGAAAAAAGCCAGGTTCCCCAAAAACCTAAAAAATAAACGATTAAGACCTGAAATTTTAAACCGCCGATTGCTCCAAATAAAAGCAAAATTAAAAAAAACGGCGAAAACAGAGCCACTTCGGGATGAGAAAAAAGGATATTCCCTCCGGCGAGATACGGGTTAAAAAACGGAAATTGATGATAATACAAAATAGATTTAACCGGAATCGCAGCCATTGTAACAAACAGTTCCCAGTCGCGCGGGCCGATATAGTTCCATTTCAAAAGAAAGGGCAGGGAAAATATCAGAGCAGCACCGAAAAATATTCCGGGTGTTATATATTTGGAATATCTGTTTTTCTTCTCGGTTATCATCTTATGAATATAATCGGTTTCGCAAAAAAAGAAACTTTAAATCTGGATTCGATATTACCAAAGATTAAACAATATACAAATAAAAAGGCCGGATAAAATCCGGCCTTAATAAGATCAAGTAAAAGTCAATCGCGGACTATTTCATATGGGTTGAGACCAGCTTGGTCATCTCAAACATGTTGACCTTTTTCTTACCGCCGAACAATGGTTTCAATTTGTCGTCGGCGATGATCTCTCTCCGGTTGGCCGGATTCTGGAGGTCATTCTTCTTAATGTACGCCCAGAGTTTTTTGGTAACTTCCGTCCGCGGAATTGGCTTCGAGCCAACTACGGCTGACAGCGCTTCATCCGGCTGGACCGGTCTCATAAAAGCGGCGTTTGGTTTGCGAGCCGTTTTTTTCTTAGGTGCAACTTTTTTCTTAGGAGCAGCCTTTTTCGCGGCAACTTTTTTCACCGGGGCGGCTTTCTTGGCGGCTACTTTTTTCTTCGGTGCAGCCTTCTTGGCAACAACCTTTTTCTTTGGTGCGGCTTTCTTAGCAGCAACTTTTTTCTTCGGGGCAGCTTTTTTCTTAGCTGGTTTCTTCTTTACCGGCATGGATGCCTCCTTTGTACGTTAGTACCTCTTCTATCCTCAATTACTTGGTTTTTAAATATCAACTTTATTATATATTTACTAAAAGGGTTAACTTTATCCTTTATTCACCATTACAACGCAGTCCATCATACTCTATTCATAAAACCTCAATAATCTCTTTATCACTTTAACTCAAGACTTCTGACAAACCAAACGCCCATCCTTATCTTTCCGGGCGCCAACTCTCTCCCTATACGGCTTTGGTGCTAAGTAAATAAAAAATGTTTAGTATTTTTTGCAACAAATATTTTTATTTTAGGGCAATTATTTTATATTTTTTTAAGGTCAAAAGGCAGTTTCCCCCTCTGAAATCGAAGGAAAATTGGCATCATTTTGGCAAAATTATGTGGTAAAATTTACCCTATCAGAAATTCAACTAAGATTTTGACTCATGAAAAAGAGATGCAAATCGCCGGGCGGTTGATTGGCTGGAGAAATTCTCCAGCGCTTTTTGATATCCCGCTTCGCTTAGATTATCTTTTAAAACAGGGTCATTGAGATATTTCCTGATCGCTTCGGCCAATTCTTCCGGGTTGTCCTCCTCGACCAGCAAACCGGTATGGTTTTCATCGATAATATCGGTTATCCCTCCTGAGTCTGCGCCAATAACGGGACGACGGCAGAGCATCGCCTCGGTCAGAGACAGCCCGAATCCCTCATCAACTGAATTTAGGACAACAATTGCTGCCTTATTGTAGATATCCCTCAGGTTATCCTGGGAAACCGGGCTTAAAATTTTAATTCTATTTTCAAGATCGAATTCATCAATTAGTGATAACAGCTTCTGTTTTTCAGGCCCATCACCATAGATATCAGCCTGTAATTTTGGAAACTCATCTTTTAAAAGCGCAATTGCTTTGACAAAAACAGGGAGTCTTTTTTGAACGGTCAGGCGCGAAACCGACAAAATCAAATTTGGATCCTCGGTGATATTATCATCGGGGTAAAACAGCTTTTCGTCGTTGGGAAGCGGGATAACATCTATTTTATCGGCGATATAAATATCTCGCTCAAGAATCAATCTTTTCAAATAATTTGATACGACCGACCAGCGTTCGAATTTGTTTATAACCGGTTTGAAAAACAGATATATCAAATAATAACTGGTCAGCAGACGAACATCGGTCCCATGCGAATGAAGAAACATTTTAATTCTGTCGCCAAATTTTTCTTTTAGGTAATATCCGATGATCCCGTTCGGGATCACCCAGTGCAATGACACCGTCGAAATATTCTCTTTTTCGATCACTTCGACAGCTTTTTTATACCCTGCTTTCAGGAATTTTATCAGGCCGAAAATTTTAAAGGGATTAGTTAAAACCTGCCGATGCATATTACCGCGATAGGCAAAGGTTTCGTCTCTGTCTTCGGCATAGCGGAAACGGAAAATTTTAACCCCGTCGATTTCCTCATATTCAGGCGTGCCGGCATCGTGTGGCGCTACTACATAAATCTCAAAACCAAGCTCGGTCAGTTTGGTCGCCAACAGATGCAAAAACACTCCGGCAAAATCGCCTCTCCGCCGGATATAGTTATGGGTTAAAAAAAGTATTTTCTTATTAAGTATCATTATATTTATTCAAATCAGAAGCATCATTTATTATTAAACAAGCTTTGATTATTATTATGTTCCATTTTAGGGCAAAATGTTCCGACTATTATCCAAGAACCAAACCTTTTTGTAGTTCCTACAAAAAAGTGCGAATCTTTAGTAGGCCCACATAAA
>DAOUVS010000011.1 GCA_030667525.1 Candidatus Zixiibacteriota bacterium
GATATTTATTGAATTTGTAATAAAATTAATTGGTCTGATATAAATATGAGAAAAAAATTGAGCACCGAAACTCTTTCCCAATTGCTTGAGCAATGGACCAAGCGGGGATTCAAAGTTGACTCTCGGTGGGGAGCATTGGTCAAATTTTTAGATGACTCAAAAATCGAAACCTGAGTCATAGAATTAAAATAAAAAAAATTGTCTAACCTTTTTTTAAATTTGCTTCTTTTGTTTTTACGATAACAAAGGCAATCAGGGCAACCAGAAAAAATATCAACAATGCCCAGGCCATCCCGCCGAGCGTTTGAATAATAGTCCGATATACTTCCAAACCCCAAAATTCAGCCGTCAAAACCGGTCTGGCGACACCTTCAGTTTCAGGCATAATAAATCGTTCAAGTTTCCAAATGCTAACACCCGATGATACTCCGACTACAAAAAGCGCAAAGATAAGAAATTTATTCCATGCAACTGCGATATCCTCGCCAATCAACCGCATAAATATTTTATCCACTGATTTACGAAAAAAGAAAATTACCAGCCCCGAAACAAACACAGCAATGGCTAATGTTACGACCAGCAACAATAAAAATTCCATACCATCTCCTTTTTCAACAGAATGTTATTCAACAATATACCGTTATTTATACAAATCATAAAAATAAAAAATAATCTCTTGAATATAGAAATTATTGAATTTGTGAAAAATTTCACTTGACTTTCTAACTATTATCATTTTACTATACTTTAAAACTGCTTGTCTTTGAACAGGTTGAGTTAATACTTATGAAAGTTTCGACAAGGGCCAGATACGGATTACGCTTAATGGTTGAATTAGCCAGAGAGCTAAAAAAGGACGATATTATTCAGTTGAATAAAATAGCAAAAATTACACATTTATCGGAAAAATATTTGGCGCAATTGGCGATACCATTAAAAGAAGCGGGGCTAATTATTGGTGTCTCTGGAAAAAAAGGCGGATACTTACTTGGGTACAAACCGGAAGAAATAAAAATTCGACAAATAGTATGCGCCTTAATCGGACCGATCAGCTTAACTGATTGTGTCAACAGCCCTGAGATTTGTCTTAATTATAGCTTTTGCGAAGCAAGAACGATCTGGACGATCTTAAGTGAACGGATGCATGAAATTCTGGATGAGTTTACTCTGGCCGATTTGATTAATAAGGACAGCATGAAAGCTATCAAAGAAGATTTCTCGCGAATGCCGCTTTTGGATCCTGATCTTGTCTTGGCTAAAGACAATCTTGAAGCGACTGATATTTGTCCAACCAAAAAAAGAAAAGATATAAACTTAAAAATAAGAAAACGAAAAAAAGCAATAATATCTATAATTAAAGGACCTGTGTGATGATACTAAACATTGCAACTTATCTGTCAATTCTGATTTTTTTGATAACGGTAATATACCGTTTCATGAGAATCGCCAATACACCGGCGCATCTTCGATGGGATTTATATCCGGTACCGCACGAAGGTTTTAAAAAGGCAAAGTATGGCGGTTCATATTATGAAGAATTGGACTGGTGGACAAAACCAAGGCATGTCTCAATAGCAAGCGAACTAAATACAATGATTCCAGAGATCATTTTCCTTAAAGGTGTCTGGGAATCCAATAAAGGATTATGGTTCTGGTCGTGGGCCTTTCATTTTGGTCTCTATCTTGCGGTTTTTATGGCTGCTCTGGTGGTGGCCTCGGCAATTATTGGACCGGCTAGTACTTTTGGTGTTGTCTTAACCAAGATCGCCGGGATATCGACCATATTCGGATATATTCTGGGCGGTATCGGATGTATTGGTATGATATTCAAACGGCTTTTTAATGAAAGACTTAAAATGTTTACGACAGTGGGGTCAATTGTCAACCTCGTTTTTATTCTGGCTATTTTTGTCACTGGTTTAAAAGCTATCTCCGAAGTTAATCTGTTTACCACCGATCCGAGCAGTTTAATTGGTCAGTTGCAGATTTTTGTATCCGGATTGGTTGGCTTTGATAGTAGTGTACCCCTCAACAGTTCTGTCATTTGGCATATCGGCGTCACACTGGCATTTATGGTGTATATGCCGTTTACCCATATGGCTCATTTTGTTTTAAAGTGGTTTACCTATCATGGCATCCGCTGGAACGATGAACCGAATACGGCCGGCTCTGCTCTCGAAAAAGATCTTACAAAATCTCTTAACTTCAAACCGACCTGGGCGGCCGATCATATCAAAGGTGATGGCAAAAAGACCTGGGTAGATATCGCAACGGAGAAGGGGTTCAAAGATGAAAAAAAATAAACTTAAAATATCAGATTTTAGCAAAGAATCTGATCAGCTGGTTCATATCGATCCGAAGGATTTTATACCACTCCCGCCGCCGTATGATAAAATCGAGGATGAACCGATTTGGAAAGAAATTAAACCGGAATATAGGGAAACTCACGAATGTACCCTTGATGATACAGTTGCTGTTGGAATTCCTAAACCAAAAACTCCTGAAGAAGAAAAAGAGCTGGTTGACAAATTTGTCTCAGGACTTAGAAAACTGTTTGAAAAAGAAAATAACTGGACCTTCCTTCAGCAGCTTATGCTGTCATTGGAACATTGCGCCAAATGTCAAACTTGTGTCGATGCCTGTCCGATTTATGAGGCATCTGGCAAAAATGATTTATATCGTCCGACCTATCGCTCCGAGATCTGGCGTCGTATCGTCAAAAAATATGTTCAGAAAAAGCCGTTCTCTTCGTTCACCGATGGCGATATTGATCTGAATTGGACAACAGTCGCGCGTTTGATAGAATTATCATATCGCTGTACTATCTGTCGCCGCTGTGCGCAAACCTGTCCGGTTGGTGTCGATAATGCCCTGATTACTCATGAACTTCGAAAAGTGTTCTCTCAGGAGATGGGTATTGCCGCCAAGGAGATTCACGAAAAAGGTTCGGTACTGCAACTTAAGGTCGGCTCATCAACCGGGATGAACTCCGAGGTGGTAAAAGACAATATTGACTTTATTGATGAAGACATGACTGATATAACCGGCATTGAGGTTAAATCGAAATGGGATGTTAAAGGTGCCGATTTAATGTTGATACATAATGCGGGCGAAATTATTGCCTGGCCGGAAAATCCGGGCGCCTTTGCCATCATTCTCGAAGCGGCCGGAATTAACTGGACGATGTCATCGGAAGCGGTGGCATACGATGGTATCAATTATGGCTTGTGGTATGATGATGTCCAACTGGCTCGGGTGGCAATCAAACATGCCCAGGCTGCCAAAAAACTTGGCGTTAAAAAGATAGTTGTCGGTGAATGCGGTCATGCCCATAAAGCGCTAACCGTAATTGCTGACCGAGTATTAGTCGGAGATTTGAATGTTCCCCGCGAAAGCGCCATGACTCTGCTTGAGGATATTGTTTTCAGCGGAAAAATTAAATTCGATCCATCGCGGAACGATTTTCCGGTTACTCTGCATGATCCATGCAATATGGTCAGGCTGATGGGTATTGTTGAACCGCAAAGAAGAATCCTCAGATATCTTTGCCCGCAGTTTAGAGAGATGACCCCGCATGGTGTTCATAACTATTGTTGTGGCGGCGGTTCCGGCTTTGCGATTATGTCAGCTCATAATTTTACAAATTGGCGAGTGGCTGTTTCGGGAAGGAAAAAATTCAAGCAGATACTGGATGCTTATTCTGATTGTCCCGGACCGGAGACAAAAAAGTATCTCTGTGCCCCATGTTCCAACTGCAAGGGACAGATCAGGGATATTTTCCAGTATTACAACGCCAAAGAAAAATCTAATCTTATCTATGGCGGACTGGTTGAATTAATTGTCAATGCGATGGTTGATGTTAAGCCAGGTTTCATATCCTGGGAGGATGCCTTTTAAGATATAATTATTGGATTATTCACAAAACTGCCGGATATTTTCGTCCGGCAGTTTTTTTATTGTAACCATCATTTTTATTCCGGCCTCAAAAATAGATGGATGAGGCTTACGGAATGTGCATTGTGATGAATAAATCTGAAAATCAATAAACTCTTTCCAGCCAAATATTTCCGTATCGTTTTCATGAAAAAAAGCGGGATAGATCGTATTCGATATTATTCCAATTTTGCAATTTTTTTTTAGGTTCTTCGAGTGTATTAATAATACTATTATTAAAAATTATTTCGCGAAAAATTTAGATTGGTGGCATATTATTTAATATCTTTGAGTTTAATTGAGGTCGAATGCTTATGAAAATTGACGAATACGAGACGAATTTACAAATCAGTAATCAACTATAAGACATAGAGCATCAAATAAACGGTTACCCCTGATAATGAAACAAATATCCAGACCGGCCAAACAAATCTCATCAATTTTTTATGTTTTTCAAAGTTTTGATTAAAAGCCAACCACAACCCATAAAGTATAAATGGAACCATCAGGGCAGCCAAAATTATATGAAGGATCAAAATTACAAAATATAATGTCCGGGTCCAGTTAAAGATATTGGCGTGCTGTAATATCTTCGATAATAAGTAAGCGCTGCTGCTTAATTAATTATGAAAGTTTTGGCGCAAATCATCAACTTGGGGTGAGTTTGTAACTTATTGATATTTAATTAAATAAAATTGGCGTCCCTTTATAGAAGATCTTCGAACTTTTTTATTGCAAGTTGCATAAGCCTCCATTTATTACCTGAAGTGTTGCAAATATGAAATATTCTTGCATTTTTGCAATTGCCAACGTATTTTATAGAAAAAGTGAATTGATATAATGGCCAATGAAATAAAAAGAACCGATTCGACTGATATAATTCTTGATTCAATTGCCGATGGTGTTTTTACGGTTGATCGGGATTGGCGTATAACATCGTTTAATAAAGCTGCTGAAAATATAACCAGGATTTCCAGAGAGGAAGCAATTGGGCAGCAGTGTTGCGATATTTTCAAAGCTTCAATTTGTGAGCAGGGATGCGTCCTACGGGAAACCTTGAATACCGGACAACAGGTAATCAATCGACCTGTATATATTATAAATTCCGATGGTGAAACGATACCAATCTCAATATCTACGGCGCTACTGAAAAATAGAGATGACGATATAATCGGTGGAGTTGAAACATTTCGTGATCTGAGCGTGGTTGAAGAGTTGCGACGCAGATTGGAAAAAAAATATTCATATCAGGATATTGTTAGTAAAAATAATAAGATTCTTGAAATATTTGATTTTCTGCCTGGCATCGCTGAAAGTGAAAGCACTGTATTAATTGAGGGCGAAAGTGGTGTCGGCAAAGAACTATTTGCCCGCGCAATACATAATCTTTCACCGCGAAAGAAAAAACCATTGATTACTATAAATTGTGGTGCAATTCCAGATTCATTGTTGGAGTCTGAACTTTTTGGTTATAAGGCTGGCGCCTTTACCGATGCCCGCAAAGATAAACCGGGTCGCTTTGCTCTTGGCGAGGGTGGAACCGTTTTTTTGGATGAAATCGGAGACATCTCACCGGCTCTACAGGTTAGATTATTAAGAGTCTTACAGGAAAAAACTTATGAACCACTTGGCGGAACCGAATCAATCAAGGCCAATGTACGTATAATTGCGGCAACAAACAAAAATCTGGAAAAACTGATTAAAAATGGTTCATTTCGCGAGGATTTGTACTATCGCATTAATGTTATAAAAATCAAACTTCCTCCCCTGCGTGATAGAAGAGAAGATATCCCCTTGTTGGCTAATCATTTTATATCGCGCTTTAATAAGCTAAAACCAAAATTAATATCAGGTATTTCGCCCGAGGTTCTTTCAATTCTGATGAATCATAATTTCCCGGGAAATATTCGCGAATTAGAAAATATAATCGAACATGCCTTTGTGCTAAATAGATCAGGCGAAATAGAGATTAAGGATCTCCCTGAAAACCTGCGACCAGATGAAGATAATAATCAGATAGAGATAAGATCAATTGATGACCTTGAAGCACAGTTTATTATTGATACCCTTCGTAAATGCAATTGGAATAGAAGTTTGGCGGCCAAACAGCTAAAAATGCATAAAACGACCTTATGGCGAAAAATGAAAAAGCTGGATATTAAGCCTTCAGATTAATATTGCATAATTGCATTCTCAATCTTCGTAATACTTGCATAACTGCATTTATTTTATTTAGATAAAATACAAATCAAATCGAATAATTTATCTATCTAATTATACCACAACAACTAACATGGTCATGTTTTTATGCTAATTCTAATTGGCATGAATCTTGTTTATATCAATGATATGAGACACAGGGTTGCAATTTCGATATGGAATGATAGAGTATCGCCAGTTATGGATACCGCAAATCAACTTATGGTGATTGATTATGAAGATAAACATGAACTTAAACGGTCAGTATTGAATATTCCAAATCTAAATGTGGTTCATAAGGCTGAATTTTTTAGAGGTCAGGGGATCAATTTTTTGATATGCGGTGCAATTTCAATGCAGATGTTTCGAATACTGGCTGCATCACAAGTTGAAGTAATACCATTTATCCGAGGATCAATTCATGAAGTATTAGCCGCATATAATAGCGGTGATTTGCAGAACGGTGAATACTTTCTTCCCGGCTGTCAGAACAATGGATTAGGACTTGGGCGCAAAAGGTGTCGAAAACGAGGAAAATATTAAAATAGAATAAATGCAAAGGAGAATATAATGATAATTGCAATTTCTTCAGAAGGAAAAGAGTTGAACAGTAATGTTGATCCAAGATTCGGTAGGGCAAAGTATTTTATAATCTATGACACGGTTACTGATAACTATAACATTATTGACAATGTACAAAATCTACAGGCAGCACAAGGTGCCGGAATACAAGCGGCTCAAAATGTGGCTAATCAAAATGTTGAATTAGTCATTTCAGGGAATCTTGGACCCAAAGCATATACTACTCTTAATGCCGCAGGTATTAAAATTGCCCTTTGGTCAAAAGGAACCGTTAAGGAGGCAATGGAACTGGCAAAAGGAGGCCAACTCCAATATACCCAAGGCGCCAATGTAGAGGGTCATTGGTCTTAGAATCGTTAATAAAAACCGGAGGTGATACAATGCAAAAAAACCAACTCAATAATAATAACGAAGGTGATAGAAAAATTCGCCGCAGATTCCGGGGAATGATGGAATCCAAGGCTGGCAAGGCTGTTGGTTTTACGTCATTGGCTGCCCCGATTATCGGATATATTATCAATGATCTGCGCAAACCAAATAGTATCGTCCGTCAGTTAATCGGTAAAGCAGTTAATAAGCTTTTGGAATCAAAGATTAAAAAAGTTGAAGCAATAGATATAACAGACAAGATCGAGATAATAGGCGAAAGCAATCATAATAAGTTAATAAATAATTGAATAAAGTAAGGAGAATTAAGATGCCAAGAGGTGATAAAACAGGCCCTCGGGGAGAAGGAGCGATGACCGGGCGAGGCATGGGTTTTTGCGCCGGTTATGATGTTCCGGGATATATGAATCCGGGATATAATCCTCGTGCAAGAGGAGATTATGGATTTGGACGCGGTATGGGTCGGGGGAACCGATGGGGTTTTTATGCAACCGGTCAACCGGGATGGGCTCGAGGACGCGGTCAAAATAATGTGTCTTTTTCACCCGCACCGCATATGGATTACCCGCAAAAAATGAACGAGCAGGATGAGGTTAGTTATTTGAAAAACGAGACAAAAAGGCTCAATCAAATGTTGGAGGAGATTACTTCCAGAATAGATGAGCTCTCTAAAACGAACGATAAATAGGGGATTATAATGTTAAGTAGCTTTTTAAAAATCAGATTTCAGGATTGTATTAACTATAGTCCAGCCGGTGGTGGCGGTCAAGGTGGTGGTGGCGGTCAAGGTGGTGGTGGCGGTCAAGGTGGCGGTGGCGGACAAGGCGGCGGTGGCGGACAAGGAGGTGGTCGAGGTCAAGGGGGTGGCGGCGGACAAGGCGGCGGTGGCGGACAAGGTCAAGGAGGTGGACAAAATCAAGGTGGTGGCCGAGGTCGTGGAGGCGGTCAGGGGTTTGGCCCCGGTGGTCAATGCACCTGTATGTCATGTGGAGAATCTGCACCACATCAACAGGGCGTTCCTTGTAATAAAATGAAATGCCCCAAATGCGGTGGTATGATGTCCAGAAAGCAGTGAGAGGTTTATTAAATTTTGAAAATAGCAATTGCCAGCGGAAAAGGTGGTACGGGTAAAACAACGGTCGCAACCAATCTTGCCTACTTTCTTGCAAACAACGGCAAAAGAACTATTTATGCCGATTGTGATGTTGAAGAGCCAAACGGTCATTTATTCCTAAAGCCGGATTGGAAGCAGACTTTTGACGTTACCGTAAAGATTCCTAAAATCGACGATAGCAAATGTGATTATTGCGGAGAATGTTCCACAATCTGTCAGTTTAATGCTCTGGCTGTTTTGTCCAACAAAGTATTAGTGTTTCCGACGCTCTGTCATAGTTGTGGCGGCTGTTATTTTATTTGCCCTCAAAAAGCAATTGAAGAGATAGATAGAATAATAGGCGTTGTAAAATCCGGAATCGGTAAAGGTGTTATTACCTATGAGGGAAGATTAAATATTGGTGAAGCGATATCACCGCCAATTATCAAATATCTTAAAGATTTAATAGTACCTGCTGATTATACAATAATTGATTCCCCCCCGGGAACCTCCTGTCCCGTTATCGAGGCTGTCAGGGATTCCGATTATGTTATTTTAGTAACCGAGCCAACTCCATTTGGTTTAAATGATTTGGAACTGGCTATAGGTATGGTACGTGAACTAAATCTTCCATTTGGAGTTGTCGTTAATCGTTATGGAATGGGTGATGACCGCATTCATACTTTCTGTAATAATCAGGGAATAGATATTCTTCTTGAAATACCTAATGATCGCAAAATTGCCGAGGTTTGTTCTGAAGGAAAATTGATTATTGATAGTCTTCCTGAATACTCAGTCTATTTTGAGGCTCTCTTTAAAGAAATATTACATCCTCTAAAAGCGACGGGAGCATAAGGATGCCAACCTATGAGTATAAATGCAAAAAATGCGGTCTGAGTTTTGAACGATTACAATCAATTACTGAGGAGCCATTAGTTGTGTGTCCAGAATGTGACGGTCAGGTGTATCGCCTGATTAGCGGAGGAATTGGATTTATTGTTGGCGGAGGTAAGAATCAGAATAGGGGATATAGTTGTTCTTTGGAACAGACTGGTCAAACCTGTTGTGGGCGTGAACAACGTTGTGGTACTCCGCATTGTGAGGAACAATAATGCCTTCTTCTGACTATCAATATACCTATGGACCTGTTTCATCCCGACGATTGGGAAGTTCTTTGGGAATTGATCTGGTTCCCTTTAAAACCTGTTCTTATGATTGTATTTACTGCCAGTTAGGACGGACAACAAATAAGACAATTCAAAGAAAAAAATATATTCCAACCATAAAGGTAATGGAAGAAATAGAAAAAAGGCTTTCCGGCAATTCACCCATTGATTATATAACTCTGGCTGGTTCGGGAGAGCCGACATTACATTCCCATATTGGCCAAATAATTCAAGGCATTAAAAATCTGACCTCAATCCCGATTGCGGTCATTACCAATGGTTCTCTCCTGTCAGAAACAGAAGTTCAGGACGACCTGATGAAAGCAGATTTGATTATTCCTTCGCTTGATGCCGGAAGTGAAAATATTTTTCAAAAAATAAATCGTCCTCATGGGGATTTGAACTTCAATTCAATGGTTGATGGATTGCGTAGATTCAGGAATCGATTTGATAAGAGTATCTGGCTTGAAGTTTTCCTGGTTTCCAAACTGAATGATTCGGTACTTGAAATTGAAAATATTGCTGACCTTGTAAAAAGTATCAATCCAGATAAAGTCCAGCTGAACACTGTTGCCCGGCCGCCTGCCGAAGAATACGCTCGGCCAATTTCTACTGAATATTTGAAGACTATAAAAAATAAATTCAGAGTAGAAACTGAAATCATTAACAAACCTGCGTCCAATAAATCACTGTCCGCATCAAATAATGCGACAAGAAAAAATGAAATACTGACTTTATTGGAAAGGCGTCCCTGCACCGTCAATGATGTAGCCGACGGCCTGGGAATGCGTGTTAATGAGGTAGTAAAACAGCTTGATCAATTATCGAAAAGGGAATTAATGACCATCAGATTCGGTGATAGCCGATTGTTTTATAGAAAGAAAAGGGCCTGATGATAAAAGAGATTGTGGTAATCAGCGGTAAAGGCGGAACAGGAAAAACCAGTTTAGTCGGTTCACTTGCCTATCTGGCGGAAAACAAAATTTTGGTTGATTGTGATGTTGATGCTGCTGATCTGCATCTTATTTTAGGTGGGAAAATTAGTTCCTCAAAGAATTTTATTGGCAGTAAAAAAGCAGAAATTCTTTTGGATAACTGTAATAGTTGTGGTATTTGTACTGAATATTGCCGTTTTGATGCTATCAAAGAAAAAACAGATACATCCTCAAATATTACACAATTTTATGTTGACGAATATTCTTGTGAAGGTTGTGGAGTTTGTGCCAAATTCTGTCTCGATGAGGCGATTACATTTAAAGATCATATCAGCGGTAAATGGTTTATAAGCGATACAAAATATGGAACTTTGGTTCATGCAAAATTAGGAATTGCCGAAGCCAATTCAGGCAAATTAGTCTCATTATTAAGAAAAACAGCTCATGATTTGGCGGTGAAAAATAATAATGAAATGATTTTAATCGATGGATCGCCTGGTATTGGATGTCCGGTAATTGCATCATTAACAGGAGTGAATTATGCCCTTATTGTTACCGAACCAACTGTCTCGGCCATACATGATATGGAGAGATTGTTTGAGCTTACTCAGCACTTTGGGGTCAAAACCGGTATTTGTATAAACAAATTTGATATAAACTTGAAATTATGTGACACAATTGAAAAATTTTCACAAAGTAAAAATATTAAAGTCTTGTCCAGAATACCTTATGACATAGGTGTAACTAAGGCACAGATTGAAGGTGTTCCTTATTTAGAATACACAAAAAATGGAATATCAAAAAGTATTTATGAATTGTGGGATAACTTAAAACAAGAGATAATTGAACCTAATAACAAAACCAATATGGAAAATAATAAACTGATACAATTAGATAAACTGCATTAAGTGAAGGAGTATGGAACTATGAAAATCGCAATACCAACGGCAGATGGGCTACTTTGCGCGCATTTTGGACATTGTCAACATTTTACTCTTATAGATGTTGATTCCGAAGGAAAGAAAATATTAAAATCCGAGGCCGTAACCCCTCCGCCTCATGAACCGGGAGTGTTTCCTGTCTGGCTAAGCCAATTGGGATGTAATCTTATTATTGCCGGAGGTATGGGAGGAAGGGCTGTTGGTATGTTCCAGCAAAATGGTATTCAGGTCATAATGGGTGCATCTAGTAAAAAGCCTGAGGAAATCGTATCTGACTATTTGAATGGTGAGCTCACGACCGGTTCAAATCCCTGTGATGATCCCCGATTTCATAAAGGGGATAATGAGGGATGTTCAAATCATTAGAATGATAGTGATAAATTTCAATTATTTTTAAAAGGTATGCCCTCAATAACTTGGGATGGAACGGATAGAGATGGTCAGGATGTATCTTCAGGTGTTTACCCTATCGTATCCAAACCGATAACACAGTACAAACGAAGAAAATGCTACTTTTGAAATGGATAATTGTTCAACTGAATAATCAAGGGCGACTCCTAATCGGGTCGCCTTTTTAAATGTTTTACAATTCCATTGCCAGCAACAGCAAAGTTCGCTATACTGCTTGTGGAGAATGGCTGCAGGCCTCTACCAGGGATTTCACATTTGTTACATCATTCAAAATGAACAAATGAATACACTTCGTCCCCAAATTTGCCAACTCCTGACACTGTTTGATAGACCAGTTTAACCCTATTTCCGCGACCTGTTTAGGATTCGCCTGAATTTCATCGACCAATTTATCAGGAAGAGAAATATGAAAATGTTTAGGTATCGAAACCAATTGATGTACTGAATTAATGATTTTAATGCCGGGAATTATCGGCACAGTTATACCAGCCTCGCGGCATCGTTTAACAAATTCAAAAAATATTGTATTATCATAAAACATCTGCGTTACAATGTAGTCTGCCCCAGCATCAACTTTTTTCTTAAGATTAATGGTATCGGTTTTCGCATTTGGTGCTTCAATATGTTTTTCCGGATAACCGCAAACTCCAACACAGAAATTCGTAGGATCCGAGTTTGATATGTTGTCCAGATACCGACCTGATCTCAGATTATCGAGTTGAGTTACCAGATCATTAGCATGAAGATTTATTGTACTATCGTTTCTGGTCGGCTTAGCGAAATTCAGGTTGTCGCCGCGTATCGCCATAACATTGTTTATCCCCAAAAAATTCAATTCGATAGCCGCATCCTCAGTTTCTTCGCATGTAAACCCCTGGCATAACAAATGCGGAACAGCATCAATTCCATATCGATGTTGAATCAATGCGCAAATGCCAATGGTGCCGGGATGTTTCTTTTTTATCCGGCGGTTAATGGTGCCGTCAGGTTGTTCATCATATATCGCCTGGGCCGAATGGCTGGTAACATCAATAAACGGCGGTCTGAACGGCAGTAATTGTTCGACGATATTTAGGATCTGCCGAGCATTTTTTCCACGTTTCGGCGGTATAATCTCATAACTGAACAGTGTTTTGGTTGCCTTTTCTAAATGTTCTGTAACGCGCATAATTGCCTCCCTATACCAATGGACGTCTTGATCTGTCCACAGCACCATCTTCTACTAAACTTTTTCTAATGCCATAATCATCTATCTGATCCTGTCCGATTTGTCCAATAGAAAAGTACTTTGCCCGGGGATGAGAAAAATACCATCCACATACCGACGCGGCAGGAATCATACTGTAATTTTCAGATAATCTTAATTTTATATTTGTTTCAACATCGAGCAATCTAAAGATTATTGTCTTAGCACTATGGTCCGGACAGGTTGCATATCCGGGTGCCGGCCTGATACCTCTTGTTGATTTATTTTTTTCGTCTTTTTCTTGATCATAGCCCCAGTGATCTTTAGCAACAGCATCGTGTAACTGTTCAGCCATTGCTTCGGCAAGTCGATTCGCGATCAATTTTAATAATATGGCACTATACTCATCATTTTGTGCGGTCAAGATTTCATACTGCCGCTCGGCTCCGATTCCGGCGGTTAACGCAAATGCTCCGATATAATCATCAACCCCGTCGCTTTTGGGGGCGATAAAATCAGCCAGAGAATAAAATCCGGAATCTGAGTCGTTTCTTTGTTGCTGGCGAAGGAAGGGGACAGTAATCACTCGGTCTTTATCTTTCGGGTTTGGATATATTTCGATATTATCCATGGAGGAATTTGCACCAAAAAAGCCTATTACAGCTTGTACTGAGAGTTTATCTTCCGCGATTATTCTATCAAGTAATTCCTCCGCATCTTTGATAAGTCTGTTTCGGTGGTCAACGTGATGAGTACTTCCGTCTTTACTATAAAGTTCATAGGTACGATAAAGTGAAGTGAGCTTGAGATTACTTTTTAGCTTTGTTATTGGATAATTATTAAAGACTTTTATTCCGGCACATTTGGGTTTTTGGGGTTGATAATTATGCCATGATATATCTGGTCGGTTTTTTCGGGCATACTCAAGCGTAACCAGGCTGGTTGTTTTCTCTTTGTTGTTTTGATCTTCTATCAGACTAATATATTCATCATGCAACTCCTCAATAAACCTATCCTTGGTATCCTTTGATAATAATTGCCTGATAATATTAATGCTGTGAGAAGCGTTGGCCACATAAATGACCGGGCCGGAATATACCGATTGTATTTTTAATGCCGTATGAAGTTTAGAGGATGCCGCGCCTCCTATAAGCAAAGGAATTTTTAACTGTCGACGTTCAAGCTCGTTTGCGATTTTTGCCATTTCGTCAAGCGAGGGTGAGATCAAACCGCTAAGTCCGATAATATCAGCTTTCGCTTCAACCGCACGGTCAATTAGATCATCAGTTGGAACCATTACGCCCAAGTCTATTACTTCAAAATTATTGCATTCGAGAATCATCCGGAGTATGTTTTTGCCAATATCATGGACATCACCTTTAACGGTTGCCAAAACAACTTTACCCAAACTTTGACTGCACTGTTTTTGGTCGTCGTCTAAATATGGTTTTAGAAAATCAATCGCCCTTTTGACAACACCGGCACTTTTGATGACTTGTGGCAAAAACATTTTGCCGTCGCCAAAATAGTCTCCAACCTGATTCATAGCGGTCATTATATGTTTATCAATGACGGCAAGGTTATTGTTTTCGATAGCTATAAGTTCGGCAAGATCGTTTTCGAGATTTTCTGAAATGCCATTTATTATGGCGTGATTTACCCTTTCGCCAATCGGTAGATTGCGCCAACTATCTTTAGTTATAGCTTTGTTTTTTGCGCTTTTTATGTCGGTTGCTATTTCCAGTAATTTATCTACCGCATCGGGATTCCGATTGAAAATAACATCCTCGACAACATCTTTTTGTTCGAGTGGAATATCTTCATAAAACGCGATCTGTCCCGAATTCATTATTCCCATATCCATTCCGGCCTTGATAGCATGATACAAGAAAACCGAATGCATGATTTTTCTGATGTTGTTATTTCCCCTTAAGGAAAATGAGAGATTGCTTATACCGCCGCTTATCAAAGCGTATGGAAGCTCTTTTTTAATTATCCGGCAGGCATTAATGAAATTTACGGCATAATCATTATGTTCGGTAATGCCGGTGGCGACGGTAAGAATATTTGGGTCGAGGATGATATCTTCCGGCGGAAAATCAAGTTCATCAACTAAAATGCAATACGATCTTTTGCATATCTCAACTTTTCTTTCGCATGTCACCGCCTGGCCCTTTTCATCAAACGCCATCACCACAACGGCGGCTCCATATTTTTTGATTACTTCCGCCTGCTTTTTGAACTGTTTTTCGCCATCTTTAAGACTGATAGAATTAACAATTCCCTTTCCCGGTAGATATTTCAAACCGGTTTCGATCACATCCCAATCGGAGGAATCAATCATAATCGGTACTTTTGATACATTACTTTCAATAATAATAGCATTGAGAAATTCTGCCATCTCCCGTTTGGAATCTAATAGTGGTTCGTCCATTCCGACATCGATAATTTGTGCACCATTGTTGACCTGTTGACGGGCAACTTCCAGGGCATCTTCATATCGTCTTTCCTGGATCAGTTTTTTAAATTTTGATGAGCCAGCGATATTGGTTCTTTCACCAATATTAACAAACAGCGAATCCGGTTTTATTGTCAGCGGCTCTAATCCGCTCAGTCGACAAGCCGGTTCAAATTTTGGATATATTCTTGGTTTTGAGTCAGCGACTGCTTTGGCAAGAGAGGCGATATGCTTAACTGTCGTCCCGCAACATCCCCCGACAATATTAACCAAACCATCCGAAACAAAATCGGCTAAATATGATGAAAACTTTTCGGGGCTGGTTTTATAGCATCCGTTTTCATCAGGTAGTCCGGCATTAGGATGAACCGAAACCGCGGTATCTGCAATATTGGATAACTCCTGCAAATATGTCCGATAATTTTCCGGTCCAAACCCACAATTTAAGCCAACACAAATCGGTTTGATATGCCTGATAGCATAAAAGAATGCCTCGACAGTTTGACCGATCAAGGTCCTACCGCCGGGATGTATTAATGACACCGAGATCCAAACCGGGGTAGTGATCGACTGTTCAGTTATAATTTCAGAAATCGCCGCCAGCGCCGCCTTGGCGTTGAGACTATCAAAAACGGTTTCCAATAGAAGGATATCTGTACCGCCGTCAATTAATCCTTGAGCTGCAATTTTATAGTCATTTTTGATATGATCGAAATTTATTCTATCTGAACCTGAACTATCGACTACCTGATTCATCGATAGAGTTTTATTTGTCGGTCCCAGAGAACCGGCGATAAACCGGGGGCTGCCGTTTTTGGATGTTTGAAATTCATCCAGAGCATGCCGGGCTATTTGTGCCGATTTGAGATTCAGTTCATAAATATAGTTTTCTGTACCATACTCTGATTGAACAATAGATGTGGCGCCAAAGGAATTAGTGGTGATGATATCAGCACCTGCCTCAAGGTAGTTTTTATGGATATTTTTAATAATGCCTGGTTTGGTCAGGGATAAGATATCATTATTACCTTTTAGGCTCCTGTTATGATCCTTAAATCTGTCGCCTTGATAATCAGAATCACTCAAGTGCAGATTCTGGATATTCGTTCCCATTGCACCATCGAGAACAAGAATGCGTTTTTCTAATTCTATTGTAAATTGTTTAGTTATTCCAGATCGCATCTTTGATCTCTCCACGTTCATTAATCTGATGATGCTGGTCAAAATTAGTCATGTCGGCCAAAAGATAACAGTATATTGTATTTATCACCTTATGACAATCGTTTTTTTGATCACGATGTATGACAAAGCTGAACCGACTCCGAGCAGACAAAAGTGGGCCGGAACCCCAATTGAATTCAAGGCGCCCATAATTGATTCTGACCAATCGGTATCTTTTATATCTTTATCACCAACAATCGCAACAACGGCTATGTTGTCGGATATCTTGATGTTTGCGTTGCGGGTCGATATTTTTTTTCCTAATTTTGCCGCTATTATATTGCATAAAGATAGGTCCATCAGGAGATTGATACCGGAGCAGGATGTCGTCATTGATTTAATATTAGCCCTTTCAAATTTGAGTGTGTTTATTACACTTCCAATAAATTCAGGGTTATTTCTGAGACTATTTCCTGAAAGTGAAACTATACCAAAATCGGTAATGGTTGATATTCCAAACAATTTTCTATTGCCCTTTTTCTGCCGCCTTCAATTATTGTGTTGGCATTTACTTTATCGTCAGATTGGTTGATACTCAATAGCCGTATCGGAATTTTCTTTTTTGCCAATGGTGAGAATCAGCCGATCTTTTTGAATCAACATGTTTAGCGATACATGTCCATGGTGATCAGTGTGTTACGATTATAAATGGTCTGATTTATCGAGGATAATCGGCCATAAGGGCATCTGATTGGATTCCATGATTCATACAAAGTCGGTAATAGTCGAATTCCCCATTTTTTTACTTTTCTTGAAGATAAAGAAAAACCCTTACTGCTTTTTCTGCCTTCTATATGTTCATCAAATTTCTCCTCAGGTATCTTAGAAGTGCTTCCTACATAGATACACGGTTTATCAGGATCTCTATTGGGGTTGGCATCCCGTGCTTTTGAGTGTATTGAATTTAGTAAGAGTGCTTTATCAAATATGCCAGATTTATGGCTTAATGCTGATATTGACTTAAAACAACGGTTCCAATCTTTTGTTTTTCCAGAAGGAATTGAATATGCTCATGGGGAATTTGGAACCGCCCCAACTGTCTTAGTTTTCAGTATGTTACAGGGAAATAACGGTATTGAGTCAAGTATGGCGTCCCTTTATAGAAGATCTTCGAACTTTTTTATTGCAAGTTGCGTAATTTACAGGCATCAGTAATTTTCGTTATGTCAATGCAATTCAATGAATTAGGGCAGTTCGGGGTCTCATTTTCCTAATCTGTGAGAATTGAGCGTATTATCAATTTTGAGAATTTGGCTATTATATGGATTTGGATCGATTTCTGAAAATCTAATATTTTCTATTTTATTATTTCCCACTGCCAGATTTTGACACCCTCGATCCCTATATTTGGATAAAACCAAAAGCTTGAAAAGTCGGTTTTGTAATAAAGGGGAAATATTATGTCTGCAAAAAAGAACAGCTTTATTGAAAATACTACACATAAAACTGCTGAAATTGAAGTTGTAAATAAGATTCTCGCCGATCAAGAAATGGAGTTACTATTAAATACAGCCATTCCTTGGGAGACCCTTGGAACTCAAATTTCTGACAAGGAGTCCCTTGAACAACTTATTATTGAAGTGCATGAGGCTGTCAGGAAAGATGAAAATATTGCGCAGCTCAAATCTCGACTGGAATCTCTTGGCAGTAATGTGATGAGAGTCGCGAAAAAAGTTTATTTCTTACTGGAGTAATTGAGACGGAACTAAAAATATGTATCAGTTGGAACACATTGGGGCAGTAGTATTTAAGCTAATTAGCCAATTGAAGCAAATCAATTTCTCTTCAAATTATATTAAATTATTTTAATTGTTAATCACATTATGTTTCTATTAATAAAAATCAAAAGGCACATAATCAATTTTTGTTAAAAGCAGTTAAACACTGTCTTAATAGGATAATGCATAAAAATAGGACCGGGTTGGTATCTTTCTGCCGCTCCACCCCCTCAGAAAAAGGAAACAGTGCCCGGCCCCATTAATATTTTACATTTCGGTAACAATATATTGTAGACCCCTGTCAGAAACTGTCAGTAGAAAGGTATTTATTTTTCTAAATTTAAAAATAATTGTAGTTGAATTCTTATTTTTCCTGATGACTACAATATGAATGGTCTATTTTGACGAAAACGTTGACATTTTAGAGAAATCAGGTAAATTTTATTATTAGTTGATAACCAAACCAAGAAGGTTTACTCATTGAGCGCAAAACTGGATTCAAAAAATTATACGTTTTCTAAACTACTATCTGAAAATAGCTTAGTTCAAACTTGGCTTGCAACGAAAAATAAATCTGGAGAAAACTGTATAATTAAGACTATATCTGCCAGCAATGAATTGGACGATAATACAAAAAACTCTTTTCTTCTAAAATCTTTTGAAGCACAACAAAATATTAAAACAAAAAGCATTCTTACTGCAAAAAGAAAAACCGTTGAAAATGGGAATTTATTGATAGAGTATCCATATTTGAATCCGGCTGATTGGAGATCATTGACTCTCAGAGATTTTTGGCTGCACTTCCCAAATTCATTAATACAAATCTGTTTAGTTGTTGATTACATTCATTTATTGGATCTGGTTCACTGCGATCTAAAATTGGGCAATTTTATGCTCAATATTAAGAATGGAAAACCAAAGATTTGCCTAATCGATCTGGACTTTTTATGTTTTTCCGGTACCTCACCGATGGCCAAGATTTATGGCTCTCCAAATTATATTGCACCGGAAATTATCGAAAATAGAAAGATTATTCGTCAGACTGACAACTATTCGGTTGGTATTATTTTGTCGGAGTGTATAGATTTTTTAAAAAAGGGTAACGGCATCCAAGTAGATGAATCTGATATTTCTATTAACAAAATCAATAGTCTTATAAAGAAATTGACGATGAAACAAGCGGAATCCAGACCTTTGATTCTCATTAATGCTCTTGCACAGCTTAAGATCATCAATAAACAAGAATTAGAATTTGGTCAGAAGACGATATTGACATCATTATTGATATCAAAATATTGGACCGAAAAAGCTGGGAGTCTAAAAAAGAAAACGGGGTTGAATGACCTCCTTATCAACAAGACTAATATTTATGGGTTACACCAAGAACTTATTGAAGATTTGAATTATGTATTTCTGAAAAAACCGGCCAAATTTCTGCAAATATTAAAGTATCTTATAACAAAATCAACAATTTCCCTATATGATCATTATTGGCAAATTGATGTATCAGATGAAATAATTGACTTTATTTATAAAAATGCCAAAAGTTCATATGGATGGAATCCAAGTGTCGATTATATTTTGCATGATATAAATGAAATAGGACATTTGATTGATTTGGCCAAACGCATCAATAATAGTGATAAAAATATCCCGTCTTTAAAAAGTTATCTTCAATTGCAAAAAGCGGTAGATCAATATGATGAAATAAATATTGCTAATAAAGAGTATGCATTAAGTGAAATATTGAATGCATTATCAAAGCTGGCAGTGTTTTTGGGACGCTCCAATGAAGCTATTGCCTATTTAACTAACTTATTACAGTTGCAACAGGATGATGATAAGGCTGTTTTAGATATCTTATATCGACTTTCTTTTTTGGAAATAACGAGACATAGATTTGCCGAGGCGAATATCTGGATAGAAAAAGGATTAACGACCAAAGTTAATGTTGAAGAGGGAGATATTCAGGGAGATTTATTAAGATTAAAGGCTTGGATATTAAGCCAGCGAGGAGAGCATGGTCAAAGCAAAAAGCTATTACTTATGGCAGAAAATATGGCAAAAGCAGGTGACCATGATAATTTGCTGGCAAAAGTGCAGCATGATTTTGGTATGCTTTTTTGGAGACAGGGCGATTATTCAAAAGCTGAAAAATATCTACTGCGAAGTGCAGTATTAAAACAAAAATATGGTTCAAAGGTAGGTCTATCCGCTTCCTATGTCAATCTTTCGCTGCTATATTTTGGACAATCTAACTACAAAAAGGCGGTCAATTATGGGGAGCTTTCCCTTAATATTGCTGGCAAGGAATCGGACAATACCATTCTCGATAATGTATTTATGACGCTGGCGGTGGCTCAATCCCGTCTTAATAATGTTATGGAAGTCTCTCGATGGCTTGAAAGTATTCGAGCTACCAATTCATTTAAAAATAATCGGCTGGCTAAGCAAAAATACTATTTTTGTAAGGCCGCTACAAATAGCAATCTGGGAAATTATCAGGCTGCCCTCGAATCATTTGAAATCGGAAAACAATTTGTTCATGCAAATGATCCGAAAAGAGGCATAGCTGAAGCAGAAATTGTTCTTGCCAAAATTGCCTTATATCAAGGTAAACCATCTGATTGCACCGATCATATTAAGAATGCAAAATCTCTATTTGAGGACCTTCATGATAATGCATCACTGTCCGAAGTGGAACTAATTGAAAAACTTAATAATGAAATCAATCTTGAAAAAGATCAGCAGAGTGAATTGATGAAGATATTAAGGGAATTAATTAAATCCCGATGTTTTTATTATGGAGCAGTTTGTTTGATATACATGCTATTAACCAGAAATGGCAACGAAATTTCCTCTGCCCTTAAGATTTCTTTCCCACTTTTACCGCTTATTAAATCGTCAGAGATCCCTCTTTTTAAGGCAATATCGCAATTAGCTGGCACTCGCGGCAATATATTAAGAAAACGACATTTTGATATTACAAGACTGAAAAATTGTTTTGGCATTCTTGATGCATCTGGGGATAAATTCTTCGCCCTTTTATTGTGTGAGAAAATTGCGGAGCACTATTTATCCAATTCGCAAATAAAACTGGCCTTCGTATTTCTTAAGCATGCCGATCAGATAGCCATTAATTTGGATAACAGGCGATTTTCGGATACTGTTAAGGAAAAAATAAAATCCCTGAATGTAAAATCGACTGAAACGTTTCTTGTACAAAAAACCATTTTGGGCATCTCAGAAATTATTAGCGATATTAATGATTATGAAACAGCAGTTACTAAACTACTTCAATTTGTTGTTCAGGAGACCGGAGCGGAAAGAGGCGCCTTATTAATAGCCAGCGCAGATAATCCTAAAAAATTACAAATTAAGTCTTCTATAAATTGTGATAAAGCCAGTCTTAAGGATATTGAAAACATTAGCCGATCTATTCCTGCTCATGTTTCCAAACAACAAAAACCTCTTATAATTGAGGATGCTCTGAATCATAAGCAGACCAAAGAGTTTAAAAGTATTGTTATTCATAACATTAGATCAGTTATTTGCATCCCGATTGCTATCAAGGATAGAAATATTGGAGTCCTTTATCTTGATCACCATACAATACCGGGATTATTCGATATTGGTGACATACTGTTTGTGAAATCGATTGGCAATTTTATTTCAACTGTTTTATCCTCCTTACATAGTTTTAAAGAAGTGGATATATCACGCCAGCAATTCAAGAAACAATTGGAAGCTCTCGGTCTGACAAATAAAATAATTTATTGTTCGAAAGTGATGTCGGAATTATTTGACAATTTACCTAATGTTGCAAAATCCAATGCAAGTGTTTTAATTCTTGGTGAAAGCGGCACCGGAAAAGAACTCATTTGTAATATGATTCATAAATTAAGTCTCAGAGCAAATGCACCGCTTGTTAAACTTAATAGTTCTGCAATTGCCAATTCTTTAATTGAGAGCGAGCTATTTGGTGTTGCCAGGAAAGTTGCAACAGGTGTCGAGCCGCGTGAAGGAAAATTCTCGGCGGCAGACGGCGGAACATTATTTTTGGATGAAATTGGTGATATGCCCATTGAAATTCAGGCAAAAGTATTGCGAGTAGTTGACGATCAAACATTTGAAAAAGTTGGGAGTAATAATACAATATCAATCGATGTTAGATATATATATGCGACAAATAAAAATCTTAAAGTATTAATTGACGAAGGCAAATTTAGAGAAGATCTATATTATAGGATCAATACAATTGAAATTGTCGTTCCACCACTAAGGTCACGCCCGGAAGATATTCCAGAATTGATTGATCATTTCTTGGCTAGTTTTATATCAGACAAATCTGAGTATCCAACTTTTTCTGAGGGATCATTGTTTTGTATGCTTTCATATAAATGGCCTGGTAATGTTCGAGAATTGAGAAATTTGATTGAACGATTTTGCATTTTATTCAAGGGTCAGGAAATCAAAATTGAAAATCTTCCAATAGCCATTGCTGAAAGCGACGGAGCTGATTCTGAATTGCTTCTTAAGGCAAAGATATATGAACTTCTTCAAAAATATGATTGGAATCAGACCAAAGTCGCCGAGATTTTAGAAATTCCGCTTACCACTCTGCGAAGAAAAATAAGAAAATTCAATTTACACAAAGATAAAAAGTAACAAGTTCTTCCATAAGACATTTATATAGTCATTTTTGGCGCCGATAATCTACCGGTTTACAACAGATAAAAACCACAAAATGCAATATTGGTAGAATATTTGGTTTATTGGCAATTTGAACTATAGAGGTTACTTCTCTTAATTGACTGACAACCAATCGATTGCAATAATATTATTCTAAGGCCATCTTTCGGCATAGATTTTGAACCTCCTTAGATGCGTAATGAAAAACCTTAAACGCATTGGAGGCAATATTGAATTTTCATCAAAATCACAAAACATCACAAGGGCGATCATTTGTTGCTTTGCTGCTAATTATTTTGATCTGTGCTCTTCTTTCACCTTTGATTGGGAATGCAGATAGCAGTGGTGGTCAAGTGCCGGATCCAATCCCGCCCCTTCCAAATGGGGAAGGTCAGACAATCATTGATTCAACCTATTTCCCGCCAAGTAGCGAAGATTCAACCCTAAATTAGGTGGAGCAAAAGATTCTTGCTGATGAAGTAACCAAAAAATTATGAAAGAAGGGGGTCACATTGTGACCCCAATAAATATGAGTGCATTAAAACAGCTTATTGTGATTGTTAATCTTATATATAATAGAAGAAGCGTCAGTCTGAAATCTATAATAGATAAATGCGAAATTTCCAGACGCACCGCCTATAGATATATAGATAAAATATCCAGAGCCGGTATTCCATTATACTTTGACAAAAATCAGGGGGGGTATACTCTTTGCAAGCGTGCCAATCTTCCGCTTAATCAGTTGGACATAAATGAAACAATAATTATGATTGTCGCCCTGGTACATCTTTTAAAAAGTGTGGATGGATACTATAAGGAACCAATAGAAAATCTTATAAATAAGATTGAAAGTACCGGGCAAGTCTTCATCGAAGATATTGTACGGTTAGTGAAATCAAATTGGTCCCCAAATATTGATAAAGAACAACTTGCAAAACTTATCACATCATCATCTTTGCAGGCTGCAATTAGGCTCAGGACAAAGGCCAATATTACTTTAAAAGAAAAAGATAAACAGTCTGAAATATTTGTCGAAAATCCTAAACTCAAATTTGATCAAACTTGGAGGGTAGCTGAAGATGACGAGACCTGTAAAGAACCGATTTCTTTATCAAAGATAATTGGAATTCATATTAAGCAATAAGCAATTTAATGATAAGTGTGATTAATAAATAATGATTCCTTTTTTACATTATTAATAAGATATTTGATCAACTCAATAATTGAGAATTCAATGACGTAAACCTATAACCGCTTGTTATTTAACTTATCTTGTCTTGGGCCTCACTTGGCATTGCCCGGCTTTAAAGCTATTTCTCCATAATGTCATTTATCCGCTTGATCTCGTGGGCGAGGTTTTTTTCAGTAGCGAGTGCGAGTGCTTCCTGCAAAATGGCGCGACCCTCTTCTTTATCCATTTCGCCTGAGCCATACTTTAGCAACACCTTACCAAGTAAACGTCGTACGACGATTACTGTTTCAAAATTACCGAGCTCTTGGGCTTCTTCAAGTATCTCCCGCAACTGCTTCACACCACCGTCAAAATCACTCCCCTTAGCTGTCAGGGCGGCCAGATAACATGAAGACCACAGTCGGGTAGTCTTATCGCCTATCTCCTCAGCAATGGCCAGGCTCTGCTCTAAGTATTTACGACTGGAATCAGGAGCGTTCTGAAAATAATAAAACTCTCCAATGTTAATTAACGAAAATGCCATCCCACTTTGATCACCAATCCGGGTTCTAATCTCCAACGACTGTTCGAAGTTTTGAAGAGCCTTTTCATAATTGCCCTGATCAGAGTAGACGGCGCCGATGTTATTCAACGAACCTGCCATCCCTCTTTGATCACCAATCCGGGTGGCAATCTCGAGAGCCTGTTCGTAGTTTTGCAGGGCCCTGGCATAGTCGCCCTGATTTGCGTAGATTTCTCCGATGTTTCCCAAAGTCGCTGCCATCCCCGCTTGATCACCAATCCGGGTTTTGATCTCCAGCGACTGTTCGAAGTTTTGCATGGACTTTTCGTAATCACCCTGGATCGCGTAGA
>DAOUVS010000242.1 GCA_030667525.1 Candidatus Zixiibacteriota bacterium
CTCCATCCAATTTTCCCAACAATCCCCGTGCGGTAGAATGTTTGTAATTCAACTCGTCCGGGAATTTTAGAATTTCTGGAGGCGGAAATTTATTAGGTATAAAAGCATTATAACCTTCAGATTGTTTAATTATTGAACCGATTTCCATATTCTTCCTCCTCATTTTCTATCTCAATGTAAACAAAATATGAACTTTTGTTTATATTGCAAGGGGAATGTAAACAAAATGATGCTTTTTGTTTATATTCAAAATTGAATGTAAACAAAATCACCGCCACAAAATCTATTGAGATATAACATCTTAATTAGAAAATATGCACAATTTATTATAACCACTTGAAAAGCTTAACGTTACAGCGCAAAGTATAAAGATCGCCAATTCACTTATTAAAACAGACACCGGTCTGTTTGTTGAAAAGGAAGGCTTTGTTGGCTTTGATGCTGAAAGTGATATTATCACCTATTTTATATTTTACAGGCTCGGTGCTGATAACAAGAAAATAATCTGAATATTTTAAGGTCAAAAGGCTCCTGTCGCCAAGATACTCAACCGAGGTTAACTTGCCGTGCAGTTTGCTATCTTTGTCAATAAAGATATCTTCCGGGCGGATACCTATTGTTACCTCGCGCGAATTATAATCGGACGGAAGAAAAATTGTCGAAAGATTAAACGGTTTGATGGTCCCATTACTGATAAACCCATCGAGTATATTAATCTTCGGTGTCCCAACAAATGAGGCGACAAAAATATCGGCCGGTTTGTTGTAGATCTGTTCAACAGTCCCTATCTGTCTGATTTTGCCCTTATCGATAACAATCAGGCGATCAGCCATTGTTAACGCCTCGGTTTGATCGTGGGTGACATAAACAGTTGTCGTGCCAAGTTGACGCTGAATCTCGACCAGTTCCAGGCGCATTCGATTTCTAAGATCAGCATCAAGATTGGAAAGCGGTTCATCGAGTAAATATAGATCAGGTTTGCGAATAATCGCCCGTCCCAGAGCCACCCGCTGCCGTTGCCCGCCGGAAAGTTCTGCCGGGCGTGAATCAAGTCTATCAGAAAGACTGATCATCGTGGCGGTCGCCAGGACTCGATCGTGGATTTCTTTTTTGTTAACTTTGGCAACTTTAAGCGGAAAAGCAAGATTTTGTCTGACACTCATATGCGGATAAAGGGCATAGTTTTGGAAAACGAGAGCGACATTCCGTTTCCGCGGCGGAAGCTCGTCAACCCGCCGGTCACCGATCCAGATCTCGCCTTCGTCCGGCTGTTCCAACCCGGCGATAAGTCTTAATAATGTCGATTTGCCGCACCCGGACGGCCCCAGAATGACGACCAGTTCGCCATCGACAGTTTCGATGTTGATATTATCGAGCACTTTGGTCTCTTTGAAAAACTTATCGAGTGATTTTATGTTTAGTCTCGGCATAAGAGAAGATAAGGAAATTTATGATAATTTTCAAAAGGATTAATTAATTGAATTCCACACTAAAGTGTGGGCCGCCAATGATAATTAAAATATATTGATTGATTCAATAATATTTTCAATAATCGAATATTCCATTTTTTTATCATTAACGTCGCAATTATAAGTGCTAAATATAATCTTATTGTTTTTGGATATAAACCATATACTCCAAAATATGTTTTCTTGCGAATAACTATATTTTGCAATGGAAACATCTCCATTTTTTTCAATCTCCAAATATTCCTTATTGATTTTTATGTTTTTATTGCCAAGATATTCGCTGAGTATAGAAAGATTATCTTTCTTTGATCTTTCTGGGGATGAATAAGATGATATTTGTATTGTCCCAACGCCATTTTGAGAATCAAAAAATGAAACACAATCCTTACCTTCCTTATGTGTCCAGTCATCGGGGAAAAATAACTCATAAATTTTTGAAGATGAAATGTAATGATTCATGAATTTACCAGCCTTAATAGCTACGCTTTATAGTTTAATCTATTGTCGAAACTCTACCCGAATTCAACCTATTCATTTATAATCTTACCACCCTCTATCTCAAACCGCTTGCTGTTGTCGGACAAACTTTCCGGCAGGCCCGATGCGCTGGTTAGAAAGACCTGGCCGAACTGGCCGAATGTTTCCACCAGAAGCTCTTTACGCGATTCATCAAGCTCGGCAAAGATCTCATCAAGCAGTAAAATCGGCATATCGTTACGGATTGATTTTAAATACTCAAAGACCCCCATCTTAAGCGCCACTGTTGCTGTCCGAAGCTCCCCCTGTGAGCCGTATGCTCGTGCCGGGAACTCACCAATAGAGAAATCTATTTCATCCCGATGTGGTCCGACCAGTGCTATTTGTACTATTCGTTCACGCTGTGCATATCGTTTTAATTTATCACTGAAATTTCTTTTTATATTTTCAAGCGATATTTCACTATCTGGTAAAACAACCGAAGGATTATAGGTGGTGATGAAGTCCATTCCTTTGGATATTTTTTTATAAGCCGATGCCGCGGTGATTTTGATTGCTTCAAGAAAATTATACCGCGCCAGCATCACCGAAGCACCATATTCAGCCAGAAGATCATCATACGGTGTATCAGCCGAGTTGTTTTCCTGCTTAAAATACGCATTTTTCTGAGTCAGCGCTTTTTGGTAGTCGGTCAGATCGGCGATGTATCTCGGCGAGGCCTGCGATAAGTACAAATTAATAAAATCTCTTCGATATGATGGTGATCCGGAAAGAATCGCGATATCTTCAGGTGCACTGGAAACAACAGAATGCCGCTCAAAAAGTTCTGATGTTTTAGATGTTACTTTTTCTATTTGTATTCTTTTTCGTCCGCCAATTTGATAAGCAATCGCCGCTGAGTACTTTTTGTTATCGGCAGTCAATAACGCCTCGATCCGATAGTACTCATCCCCCTCACGCAACAGCAGTTTATCCGGTGCGCCACGCTGGGAACGTCCCAGAAGTAAAACAAAGATAGCTTCTAAAAGATTGGTTTTACCTGATCCATTTTCCCCGGAAAAAACATTGATACCGTCAGGAAACTCCAATTGAGCGGTTTTGAAGTTTCTAAAAGAAATTAATTTCAGACTATTAATCAGCATGACACATAACCGGCTTTAAATAGAATTATTTGTTCTGTTAGTTCTTGCTCCAATAAAATTGGAGTGTGAACTGACAGCATAAAAATCGCCAGGTCACACTTATGGTAAACCATAAGCAAGACCTGTCGAAACAATAAATAGATTATTATAAAAACTCTGTCTGTGACTTGTTGCCGCACTCAAAGAAATTACTCGGCCAGACGGAGCGGCATAATCAGACAGAGAAATTCTTCTTTGGGAATTGATGGTGAATAAACAATCCCGGCCGCAACGGCACTGGAAAGCTCAATGATCACCTCTTCGCCTTCGATCTTAGTAAGAATATCACTGACATAAAGAGCGTTATACCCAAGCTCGATAGCATCGCCGATGTAATCACACGGAATAGCCTCTTTACCTTCACCACCAACATCAGCGTTAGTTGTTGAGATTGTGAGGGTATTATTCTTGACTGCAAATCTAACCTGATGAGTCAGCGAATTTGAAAGAATAGAGACTCTTCGAACCGCGCCGGCAAGTTCTTCCTTTGAAATAATCAGCTTCTTATTACTTTCAGCTGGAATCACCTGCTCATAATTTGGATAAGGTCCCTCAATCAAACGGGAAGTTAAAATTATATCACCAAGATTAAATATAATATTATGTTCGCCAAAAATAATTCCTATCTCTTCGTCTGATTCACCGGCAAATTTTGGAATAACATTTAAAACTTTTGGCGGGATAATTATATCCTCGGCAATACCCTGCAGTTTTTTATTTTCAACAGAAATCTTAGCAAGACGATGCCCATCGGTTGCCACCATATTCATCCGATCCCCACTGGTTGACCAGAGAACACCATTTAAAGCGGGACGGGTTTCATCGGTTGAACAGGCAAAGGTGCTTTTTTTAATCATCGTCACCAGATGATCGCGATCAAGACTAATCTGCTTTTTGATATTAACAGTCGGGAGTTTTGGAAAATCATCGGCTGAGGCACAGGCTATTTTATATGAACCATGGGGAACCTTTATCTCGACCCTACTGGGGGTTCCTTCAAAAGTAATTTCTGATTCGGGAAGTTCTTTGATTATATCAAACAGAATACGAGCAGGAAGAACGGCAACACCTTTTTTGGTTACGTTACATTCAAAAGTAGCGGTAATTGAAACTTCAAGATCGGTTGCAGAAATCTTTAGTTTATTATCAAGTGCCTCAAAAAGTATATTTGATAAAATCGGTAAAGTCGATTTTGTCGGTACGATTTGAAGGATAGATTGAAGGTATCCGCTTAATTTAGATTTAGATAAATTAAATTTCATTTCTGGCTCCGCGTTTGTTATTCACACTATTATATATTTATTCTTTCCATATATATTAAATAAGTAA
>DAOUVS010000169.1 GCA_030667525.1 Candidatus Zixiibacteriota bacterium
ATCTTTTATAATATCAATAGAATCTAGTATTTCTTGAAATGCCAATTCAATCGGTGTCTCAAAAAGCAATGGATACCCAAGGATATTCCACCGATTCGCAATTAGTTTAGCCGATATTGGAGTGATTGAATCACCAATCAGGCACAGGCGGTCTGGATCGCCCATGTTAAAAATATCATATCCCCTTGTGTAATCACTACACCCAAGGTCGTCAATGCCATATTTTGGAATATATACATTGCCATCATCGTCTTTGACAATATCAAGACCTTCAATTTCGCCAAAGATTACAGAGGTTTCACAAATATTATTTGGATTATCATTTTCGTATAGGTAGTTTTTGGGCAATGATATTGTAACCCATTTATTTGTCGGTATAGCCGTGCATATTTCCAAATTGTGTTCATCTATACATGAATTACATATTATACTATCAATAACACCATAGTTACCGCATTCGCGAAAATCTAAACAACTACCATAAGTGTCAATACAAATTATCGAATCTCTTGACTTCTTATATACCCTTACCTCTAATTTGTTTCCTGGTATAAATCCTGGTAATTGGTAATCATCATCGCCCTCCCAGGCACTTATACTAATTGGAAAGCTACCAAGAAATATTTTTGCACCAACCAAAAGACATTGTTCTTTATCATATAGGCATATTTCGTCGCCTATCTGCAGATTACAGTTTAGTGCACTCAAAAAGACATAAGGGTATGATGATCCGGTTTCAATAAATTCAGAAAAATACAAATCACAAGCATCGCCAATGTAATCATCATCTGAATCAGATTGCATGGGATTATAAACATTAGGGCAGTTATCATAGAAATCAAAAATACCATCACCGTCCTTATCGGACCATTCAGAAATCATATTAAATAGAATTGAGACATTGTCAGAATTTTCATTAACCACCGCCAGGTCATTGTCACCGTCTCCGTCAAGATCGCTCGAGAAGACTGAGCTTGGGGAATCTCCAACACCATAGTTAACAGCTGTTTGGAAAGTTCCGTCGCCGTTATTAAGTAAAATCGAAACATTATCAGAGTAACGGTTCGCGGTCGCAAGATCATTGTCACCATCTCCGTCAAAATCTATCGAGAAGACTGAGCAAAGATAATCTCCGCCACCATAGTTAACAGCTGTTTGGAAAGTTCCGTCGCCGTTATTAAGTAAAATCGAAACATTGTCAGAGTAACGGTTCGCGGTCGCAAGATCATTGTCACCATCTCCGTCGAGATCAATTGAGAAGACTGAGCTTGGCCCATCTCCGGCACCATAGTTAACAGCTGTCTGGAAGGTCCCGTCGCCGTTATTAAGTAAAATCGAAACATTATCGGAGGCAAAATTCGCGGTTGCAAGATCATTATCGCCATCACTGTCAAGATCAATTGAGAAGATCGAGCGGGGTTTTTCGTTGGTACCATAGTTAACAGCTGTCTGGAAGGTCCCGTCGCCGTTATTAAGTAAGATCGAAACATTGTCAGAGAAATAGTTGGCGGTCGCCAGGTCATTGTCACCGTCTCCGTCAAGATCGCTCGAGAAGACTGAGCTTGGGGAATCTCCAACACCATAGTTAACAGCTGCTTGGAAAGTTCCGTCGCCGTTATTAAGTAAAATCGAAATATTGTCAGAGTCAACGTTCGCTGTTACCAGATCATTGTTACTATCTCCGTCGAGATCGATTGAGAAGACTGAGGAGGGCCCATCTCCGGCAGTATAGTTAACAGCTGTTTGTAAAGTCCCGTCGCCGTTGTTTAAAAGGATAGAGACATTGTGCGAAAGATAGTTCGCCACCGCCAGGTCATAGTCATCATCTCTATCAAGATCAATTGAAAATACAGAATTAGGATAGTCTCCAACGTAATAATCGATCCTTGTTTCAAAGAGATCTTGTGCGAAAACCACACTAAAAAATAAAGTAATGAAAAAAACTATTAGTAATGGTATTACAAATTTACGCATATTCTCCTCCTGGCAAAAAGAAATATTTATTATATTGATCTTCCCCCGATAAAACGGACATGTTAAGAAGATAGGGTTTGCCGTCGCTCGAAGTCAAGTGGGCTTTTGTAACCCAGAGTCGAATGACGGCGTTGACGGTTATAAAAGTTTCTGTAGCCCACCTGTAGGGTGGGTAAAGCATGGTTTTCATATGCTATCCATCTTTAGCTTAACATTCGTTTGGCCATCATACCAATTATAACTCGAATACTGCCATTCACCCGGAAATCTAACCAACTTTCGCACAACCGGATTATTATGACAATAATTGACCTTTTCCCACATAGATGATTCACTCCTGCAATTAAAATCAAAACATCGTCGCTGCCAAAATGAAAACCGCTCCAAGCGATTGCGTATCACCGTAAATCTTTTTATGATTCCGGGCTTATCTATCTCAAAAAACTTGTGAATCTCTTTGGATGAAAATTCTTTGATATTGCCGACAAGTCGTCCAACCGGCAGATTGTTTTCCGGAATAATCACCAGATGAATATGCTCAGGCATGATAACATATCCGATCAATTTGAAACTCTGAGTTTCCCTGGCAGAGTTAATCGAATTGAAAATAATGTTGCAATAGATATCATCAATTAAAATCGGAATTCGGGTATGAGTGCAAAAGGTTATGAATCGGGCATAACCGCCAATATCGTGATGTCGCAACTTCATAATACTTAATATATATCACAAATTGTATAAATAAAATGATTTAAACCGCTTTTATAACTATACCCACCCTACAGGTGGGCTACAAGAACTATTCTCCAAATAGATTTAATTTTGGCGGGAGCGCACGGCTCCTGACCTACTCTTCTAATGATTTGTTCAATTCTTCTTTGAGATTTTCATTTACTTTAAGATATTTGCCGGTGGCTGAGGCGACAATCTCACCCGCTTCATTTTTGGCAAAACCTTTGGTATATATGATTCTGCCTTTTTGCTTGTCAAGCAGACCTTCAAATAAAATCTTCTCCCCGGTTTTGACGATCTTGTGAAACCTTACCGTCATCTCAACGGTCATCGCAAGGACATTTAGGGCCAGAAGTGATTTGACCATCACCTCATCGAGCAGAGTCGATAAAATACCGCCATGAAAGACATTTTTGTATCCCTCAAATCTTTCATCGGTAATATACTCTGTCACCGCTTTGCCATCCTTGAGGAAAAATTTGGCTTTCAGGCCGATCTCATTTTTCTCACCACAGACAAAACATCCTGAATATCGGGCTATTTCTTTCATAGTTAAATAATTAACAGGTTTTATTTTTAATGTCAACTATCTGCTTATGTGTCAGGTCACAATCCCGCTGGCTCGGGATCAAGACCTGACACAACGGCAGGGCGAATATTGGCAGGATCGCGGGGATCCCATCCTACTATACTGAACAGACAGGAATGTCTGTTCTACCTGATGTCGGGTGCGGCGACCCAACATCACGATTACAAACAAATTGGAACACTTCCGCACCCCAAGGGGTGCGCCACCCGGTCAAAAAAAACCAAAAAAAAGCCCGGCAAAATACCGGGCTTTGGAAATTATATTTCAATAATTATTCAGCGGTGCACATAGTATATTCATACGTCCAATACTGCATATTGCTGATGGCCGTCACAGTGGCAACACCATTAGAAATAGTTGCCGTGATCTCCCACGAACGGGCTGTCATAACCGGGAAGGCGTTGGCTGTTACGGTATATGAAACATTCATGTCCAAACCAATGGTTCCGGAACAAGGACATCCGTCGGCCCAAAGATCATCAACGCCGCGAACGACTTCAACATTGGCGAGAGTTGCTTCGACGCCAAAAACCGCATCAATTGTCGAATCGACACCGGCATAATGCCATTCCACCAAAAAGTTATCGAAACCGCTGATCGAGGCAGTGTCGGTATCAAGTCCCCGTAATTCGAAATCAAAATAGCCGGACAAATCGGTATGAGTCGCGGTCGTGGCATCATTTTCAAATTCCCAATGTCTGATATATCTGAGATAATCAAGACCATCGGATAAATGAAGGTACAATTCATCATCCATAAATTTCACCGAGTCGGTAAAAGTATAAGAATAATTTGTGTAATACTGAGCAAACTCAGTCCAATGCCAGCCACTGGAGTACCCTTCAAGATATACCGGTATACCGATTTTGTTAATACCGCCATCCGGATCGGCATTGATATCAACAATTTCTAAATCTTGCGGGTCCTGACCTTCTTCATCCAAATAGATTTTGTCTAATGCCATTGAATAAACAACATTGACAGTATCCAGATAACTATTGACCTGATCCTGAACAATCAGAAAACCGGGATCGGTTTCGACACCTGGCGCAATACTGGTTGAAAGACTGGAATCTGACGAACAGCCGGCCCAGCATAACATCATGAGCATAGCCGCAATGACAAGTCCCGGGTTAACAAATTTTGGACGCATCCTTTTCTCCTTTCACGACCTCCCCGCCCGGGACCGGTTAGCATTTATGACTTTTTAATGCTCAAGCATAAAAGTCATAATCGCTTTCTGGATGTGCAATCTATTTTCGGCTTCATCAAAGACTACCGAGTGAGGACCGTCGATAACTTCGTCGGTGATCTCGCGTCCCCGTTCAGCCGGTAAGCAGTGCATTACCAGACAGTCTGGATTGGCTCCGGACACTAATGCCGCGTTTACTTGAAACTTATGTAATACCTCTTGTTTTTCATTTTTCTGATCTTTTTGCCCCATAGAGGCCCACACATCAGTATAAATTACATCGGCATCCTTAACAGCTTCTTTAGGATCGTCCGTCAACAGAATGTGACTGTTTTTATTTTGCATAGCTTTGTCCAGCATACCCTTATCCGGCGGAGTCGACTTGTCGGTACCTATTCTCAAGTCGATCGGTATTAAAGAAGCGAGATTTAACCAGCTATTGCAGACATTATTACCATCGCCAAGATAGGCTATTTTGTAGACATCTTTTTTCATATGTTCCATGATCGTCATATAGTCGCCCATAATCTGGCAGGGATGCACCAGATCGGTCAGGCCATTGATAACCGGCACGGTGGCATGTTCGGCCAAACCGGTAACATCGCTGTGAGCAAAAGTACGAATCATTATCAAACCGACCATCCGGGATAAGACCTTGGCGACATCCTGGACAGATTCTCTGACTCCGATCTTGATTTCTTTGTCAGTCAAGTAGAGAGATTGTCCGCCGAGTTGATTGATTCCGACTTCAAACGAAATGCGGGTGCGAAGTGATGGTTTGGTGAAAATACATACGGCCGATTTACCTGCCAGCGGTTTCGGCGCAATCTCACCGCTTTTCATTTTAGCGCATAATTCAAAAATCTCAAATATTTCATCTGCCGTGCAGTCGGCAATTTCTGTAAATGATCTGGCCATGATAGCTCCTTTCGATATGTATAGTTAAAAACCGTCGAAAGAATATAGATAGACCTGCTTAATGTCAAGAAATTTGAGAAAAGAAATGATTTAGGTTTTTAATTTAAAAAATATTTAACAATTGAAAATCAATTTTGATATGAAAGACAATTGGGAAATGTATTAAAGAGAATATCAGATTTCTTCGACTTCCCACCGCTCATTTACAAAAAGCCCCAAGAACTCCGCGTCTAATCCCCATGTCTTTGCCAGTTCCATTGATTTTGCAACCTGCTCGACCTGAATGTCCCTCTCAACCGGGTTCCCGGCACAATCGGCATGACCAACAATCGCGATGACCTTTGAGCCATGTTTAACGGCCGATATTTCTACTCTTTTCCTGATAGATTCAACTGTTGTTTTGTCAATGTTTTCTGCGAGAAATTTTATCGGTCCCGGTTCAGTCACCATATCGACATAATCAACGCCGAACCTGTTTGTCATATATTCTATCACCGGAAGCTGCACCCGTCCATCCATACAATTTATTGCAGTAACAAAAGTCCCTTTGGCCATTTTATATTCCTCCTATAATTCTATAATATATACCGACTTAAATCTTCGTTTTCGATAATATCGGAGAGGCATTTATTAACCATCTGAGGTGTTATCTTGACACTCTTGGTCTTGTTGGGCGCCTCAAACATGATATCTTCAAGCAAAGTTGTCATCACCGTATGAAGCCTTCGCGCACCGATATTTTCAGTGTTGGTATTGACCTCTTCGGCGATCTCGGCAATTCTTTTCAGCGCCGGTTTGACAAAAGATAATTTTACATCCTCAGAAGCCATCAAAGCGGTGTACTGTTTAATCAGTGCATTTTTCGGTTCGGATAAAATTCTGACAAAATCTTTAGCGGTCAGCGAATCAAGTTCGACCCGTATAGGCAGTCGCCCCTGAAGTTCCGGCACCAGATCAGACGGACGCGATGAATGAAACGCACCGGCGGCAATAAACAGAACATGCTCGGTGGTCACCATCCCATATTTGGTCATCACGGCAGAACCTTCAATAATCGGTAGAATATCGCGCTGGACACCTTCACGGGAAACATCGGGGCCGGTTTTTGATCTTTCCCCGGCAATTTTATCTATCTCATCAATAAAAATAATACCTGACTCTTGCGCCCGTTCCAGTGCCTCGGAGATGACATCATCCATATTAACCAGTTTCGATAATTCTTCGCCATGCAGTATTTTTCTTGCTTCGGCCACCGTA
>DAOUVS010000198.1 GCA_030667525.1 Candidatus Zixiibacteriota bacterium
AATGCTCTTGGCCGGATTTATGTTAATGCGGGCGATGAAGAGATGGCGCAATATTTTATCGATCGTGCTTTTGCTGTCGATTCGGTTTATCTCGGAACTCATCTTCTTCTGGCCGATTATTATCGCCGATTTGGCAGCCGCGACAATCTTATCAAGTTGGCAGAAGGAATTGAGAATTATTTTTATAATGATATTTATGGACTGATGAATGCCGGGATTATTTTTCTGGAAAATAATATTATTGAACGCGGAGGAGCCAATCTTAAACAAGCTTTTGCGCTCGACAGTACCGATGAACGAGTTTTGCTGAATTATGGCATATATCATTATCAAATAGAAAATTATGACCGATGTTTAGATCTGTTTGGTCGATTACCTGCAGATACGCCTAAGAATTTTCCGGCATATTTCTATATGGCCGAAACTTATCTGCAACTGGGGGAAATTGATTTGGCCCGGCAGGCAATTGAGCAGGCGGAAAAGCTAACGAGATCGTCACAACAGGGCAAAATGGTTTTTGGTCTGAAACAGAAAATTTATAATCATTGATTGATACTGTAAATAAACTCAACAACCCGGGAACCTGTGAATGTTTTTTCCGCGAGGATCGAAAATTCGCCGGGCCGGATAGGGCACCCCATATTTCAAAAATTTTTTGTAAGTTTAATTGTTTCATGCTGTTACAACAAAATGGTTTTCCTCCTTCGAAGGACAGGTGTTTCGTCATATTTTTATTTTTTCTTATAGATTGGGGTCCCATGTTATTTCGACAATTTTACTACAAAATTTTGTACCGACCTGGCATTTTGAGTCAAAAAATTCTCTATAAGTGGTTTCACCACCTTTAGTTACAGCAAAATGGGTTCGCTTTTCCGTTTTTTGTTTTTTTGCCAAATCTCCATATTCCTTCCGAATATATTTATAGACATTATTACTCATTTCATTTTATGGGGATTACCGGAATTAGCCGTGATTTGATAGTGAATTTGTTTGGGTGGGCGCGATTCCATTTACCATATTTTTATAGATATATTGAGATATTATTGCTATCTTGGGTTAGGTAAATCAAGGAGGTGGGTTGGATGTGGACATCTACAGGCCACTAAAATATTATTAAAATTGGAGAAGGCGCCATGACAAAGTATTGCCAAAAATTATTCTTATTATTAATAAGCATAATTTTGCTATCGACTCTTTTTGTATTCGCCGATGATAAAAACGACACTAATGATCCGGAATTAATTGCTAGACAATATATCAATGCAATGAAAAATTTTGATTGGGGTAGCATTGCCAAAATTATGAACCCTGAAGACTTGCATAAATTTAGCAGTGCCATTAAATCAATGATTGCTGATGCCGATTCACTCGAATTAAAATATTCTTGGGGTAGCTTCATTGAAGATGTGGGAGGTCGAGATGCTTTGCTTCAACTTGACTCTGTAGAACTATATACTTCATTTTTAAAAAGTTCCACTTCTGGACCTGATTCTAAATCTGCTGTAGAGATGATGCGGGAGTCCAAAACTACGATTTTAGGTCATGTCGTTGAGGGTGACGATTTGGCCCATGTTGTATATCGTATTGAGCTCACATTTATGGGGGAAGTTAAAACAAAACTTGAGATTATGACTTTGATAAAGCACGATTCTCAATGGAGGGTTCAATTAATTGGTAATCCTGAAGATTTAGTAAAATCAATGAAAAAGACGTAAATTGTTTAGTATAAATAAGATAGGTGTTTTCGACATCTGCTAATTCAAAAAAATTTGGCGGGAGTCGGGGACTGCCGCCCCGCAATTTCATTAATCAATTGTCAGGAGCGCACGGCTCCTGACCTACAATATCTAAACCACAGCAACCTGTGGGGCACTCAAAATTCTAAATTTTATTCCTTCACTGTCGTCTGCACAACCGGGGAGAGGATGGTGATATTTATATCGGCTTTTTCCTTGAATACCACTCTATCCTTATGAAGCAACGCCCCGGCAACTCCACCAAGGACCGCTCCGGCGGCGGCACCTTTGACAGCAGTTCCGGTTTTATCTTCTTTTTTTCCGGTTATAGCGCCAATAACTCCTCCGGCTATCGCACCCAATCCGGCATCTTTGGCAATCGTTCCGGCCTGTCCACCAGCGATGATAACACCTGAGCCATCTTCTGTTGTAACATATCCCTCAATCGGAATCGATTTTTCACCCGGCAAAATAAAATCGGTAAATTTGAGTTTTATCGAGGCTTTCGTTTTCTCTGCTTTGCCATCGTTGAGGTCAGCTATAATACCCTCAAGTATCGTTCCGGCCGGAATTTCGAGCGTCTGGCCCTTGTCGGCGGGCCCTTTGACCATCACTCTAAATTTGTCACCGATCTGATTTTCGGCAGTTGAAACCTGGGTCAGAAAAGTAACTTCCATTGGTGTATTTTCAGGCAGGATCGTTGTTTTAATTATCACAGGTTTCGGTTCTGGCTTCGGTTCCGGCTTCGGCTCTGGTTTCGGTTTCGGCTTTTCGGCAATCACTTTTTTCTCTTCCTTGGGTGGTTCAGCCGGCGGCTCTTCAGCCGTTATCGTGGTGTCAAGCAGTGTTTGATCCCCTGAATCTTCAGGTAGCGTTGATTGTCCATCGGTGGTCTCAGTTTTCGCCGTGTCATCGTCGAAACAGCCGGATAACATCAATCCGAATATCGCCAAAAGCGATATCAGTCCCAATACGAGAAATTTCATTTTCATCAAAAGCTCCTTTTTCTAATTAATTTAATATCATTTGCAGTAGTAACTACGATTTGGCCGCAGGATTCAACAAAAAATCACTATTTAATTTAAAAAAACAGGGCACCACAATTTTACTCGTTTAACAATTACTTATCTGTAGGCCAGACATTTTTGTCTGGCCCGGTATTTAGACAGACAGGAATGTCTGTCCTACCAGATTTTTGGATTAATTGAAATTCCAACATATTTTCGGCAAAATACTGGCAAAAACCAAAACAATAAAAAAAAGTGACTGTCCAAAACTGCTTGATTTTGTATGATTATTGTGTTTATTATGCCGACGAACATTGTTCGTTGTAAAATTCGATAAGATATATCGGATAACGATTTGGAGAACAATGGGGCAGTAGCTCAGTTGGGAGAGCACCACGTTCGCAACGTGGGGGTCGGCGGTTCGAGACCGCTCTGCTCCATTAAAGATAGAATAGGTGTGCTAGATGGGGGGGTAGCGGACCCCTGTTACCCGGAATCCGCTATACCGGGGTCGAATTCCCACCTGAGGACCTACCCGCTTTTTGCGCGGAAAAAGCAAGCGGCGTTGATGATTGGGTCCTGTACAATTTTGGCGCGCTGAACCCCGCCAGGACCGGAAGGTAGCAACGGCAGGCGTTAGTTGGAATGTGTTGCGGGAGTGCCTGAACGGAGCTGGCTACTTTGGAAGACCTGAAGCGGAAGTACGACGGTGGGTGTGCACCATAAAATTAAAGTGAATATTTAAAAAAATGTCGTATCAGGTATTAGCCAGAAAATATAGACCGCAGAAACTCGATGATGTCATCGCGCAGGAGCATATCACGCGGACCTTAGCCAATGCTCTGAAAACGGGGCGGTTATCATCAGGTTATCTTTTTACCGGCCCGCGCGGGACCGGCAAAACTACCACCGCCCGGATTCTGGCCAAAGCGATAAATTGCACCGAAGGTGAGCCGGCAATACCGTGCGATAAATGTATTACCTGTAAAGAGATCATTTCAGGGGCATCACTGGATGTTCTCGAAATCGATGCCGCCTCTAATACCGGTGTTGATGATATGCGGACACTTCGCGAGAATGTCCGTTACATGCCGACCTCCGGTCAGAAGAGAATATATATTATCGATGAGGTGCATCGTCTGTCAGGTTCAGCTTTTGACGCTTTGTTAAAAACGCTTGAGGAACCACCCGAACATGTTGTTTTTATGCTGGCGACTACCGAGCCGAATAAGGTGCCGGAGACGATCCGTTCGCGGACCCAGCGGTACGATTTCCATCGGGTCAGCGTTTCTCAGCTAAAAGATCATATTAAAAAAATTGCTACCTCCGAGGGAATTGAAGTCGACGATGAGGCGCTTTATCTTCTGGCCCGTAAAGCGGATGGTTCGGTGCGTGATTCGTTATCGCTTCTGGATCAGCTTTTTGCTTTCGCCGACAGGAATATTACCGCCGCCGAAGTAAACGATGCGCTTGGTCTGATCGACAGCCAGTTTTATTTTGAATATGTCCGGGCGATTGCCGCCAAAGACAGAGCCGAGGCACTGGAACTGGTTAATAAATTATTAGATACCGGGGTTGAGATTCCTGAATTCTGCTCAGGATTGGTGGGACATTTTCGGAATTTGTTGATTTTGCAAAATGCCAAACAACCTGAAAAGCTGGTGGAGCTTTCCGAATCGGAGTTTGAGAATTTCCAAAAGCAGAAAGATTTTTTCCCAACCGGTGATTTATTACGGATGATTAAAATCGTTACCGATTTAACATTTGAAATGAAAAGCGGGATCGATCCCCGTTTGTTGCTTGAGACAACCTCGCTCAAACTTGCCAGTATGGAATCAACAGTACTGTTTGAAGATATTCTGGCGCATCTGTCAGGAACCGTCACCGGCGGCTTTTCTGAAGAAACAACCGGCTCATCAGGCAGTGATCTGTTCAATGGGACGGCGGACTCCAAACAAGAGGTGTCACCGCACACATTTTCGCCATCGAAACCGGACCCGACGCCCCAGCCGAAACCTGAGCCGAAACCGTTTGTACCATCGGATTCAGGACGGCCGGTTAATCTTCCTATGGTACAGTCAGGTTGGACCAAATTCGTTGATTATCTGAAAACAAAAAATCGGATGCTGGCGACACAACTTGCGATGGCGGAAATCAGAGAGGTCAAAAATAATACGATTACTGCCGTATTTTATAACGCTGGCGGGACCTCGAAACAGATAGTTGAGAAAAAGGAATATTTGTCGATTATTCTCTCGGAACTGCGGGAATATTTTAAGTCTAATTTGAAGATTCAATTTGTGATCGACCCGAATAAAAAACCGGAAGCAACCGCCAAAGCGGTTCAAAGGGCTGAAAACGTTGATACCGATAAAATATTAAATGGTGATGAGAATCTGAAAAATCTTGTCGATCAGATAGATGGTGAGATTATCGGTGTAAAAGATGATGAAAATAATGATAATTAATAGAAAGGAACTTTGTCATGGGTAAAGGTGATCTTGGCGGCATGATGAAACAGATTCAGAAGATGCAGGCCAAAATGGAAGAGATTCAGGCGCAACTGGAAGAGACCGAAGTCGAAGGTACCGCTGGTGGCGGAATGGTTAAAGTGGTTGTAAACGGCAAACAGGATTTGCTTTCGATTAATATTGATCCCGAAGTCGTCGATCCGAAAGATATCGAGATGCTTCAGGACCTGATCGTGGCGGCTGTTAATCAGGCGAGACAAAAAGCGCAGGATCTTCAGAATGAGCAGATGTCCGGTTTGACCGGCGGTATGAATATCCCGGGAATGAATTTACCTTTTTAGGTTTAATTGGCTTTTTAAAAGGATAACATGTTTAAATCATCCGAATCTGTCGAACGCCTGATAAATTTTTTGTCACGTCTGCCCGGAATCGGTCGCAAATCGGCCGGCCGGCTTGCCTTTTATATTCTCAAAATGTCGAAAGAAGAAGCTCTGGAACTTGCCGGGGCGATTGTTGACGTTAAAGAGAAGGTAGGATTTTGCTCGATCTGTTTTAATATTTCAGAAGACGACCCCTGTTTTATCTGTGAGGACCAAAACCGTGCCAGAGAAATAATTTGTGTCATTGAGGAAGCCTCGGATCTGGTC
>DAOUVS010000255.1 GCA_030667525.1 Candidatus Zixiibacteriota bacterium
CGAATATTTATATGGAGATATACTTATTCTGATTTGCGTTTTTGCCTGGGCAGTCGGGACGATTATTCTCAAGCCATTGACTACCAGGTATGGCGCCTTTCGGGTTATCGGACTGGCGCTTACCTATGGTTCGATTGCATATTTCCCATTTGGGCTGATGTTCACGATTTCGGCGCCAGTATCGAATATTAGCCTTACCGGATGGTTTTCTATTGGTTATATGGCAGTTGGGCTCTCAGTTTTGGGCTATTTCTTTTGGTATTGGACATTAAAGTATATGGAAGTTTCTCAAATGGCAATACTTCATAATTTTAAACCGATAATTGCCACCGCCGCCGCCGCTATAATTTTGGGGGAACCTGTCAGCAGTACCTTTGTTATTGGAGGGATAATAGTAATAGGCGGGGTTTTACTAACGGAAATTTAATTTTGTGTTTGATACCTTTATTTTTGTTTGAATAAATATATGTCAACTATTTCAGTAATAACTCGGAGGCCGTTATGGTTCCTGTATGCAATGGTGTTGCTGCATCAGGTGCTGTCCGCTTTTGCATTCCCTTTTGCAAAAATCGGATTAAATGAGATTGATCCATTTGTCTATGCCTTTTGCCGATTTACGCTCTCCTCTTTAATTCTAATACCTATCTTATATTATCTGCATAAAAAACAAAAGATTATTTGGAAAGACAGGCTGAAAATAATTACCGCGGGATTAATCATTATTCCATTTAATCAGGTGCTTTTTTTGCTTGGCCAATCAAAAACCTCAGCGGCGCATTCAAGTTTGCTTTTTGCGACAATTCCGATATTTCTATATATACTGGCAATTATATTTTTGAAGGAAAAGGCGACTATTAGACGCACTATCGGAATTCTGATTGCTTCAGGTGGCGTTTTTATAATTCTATCCGGAGGCAAAGTTGAGTTTGGGAGCGAATATCTTTTGGGCGATCTATTAATTTTAATTGCTGTCTTGGCCTGGGCAATCGGGACTGTAATTTTAAAACCGATGGCGGTTAAATATGGAGCATTCCGAGTGACCGGCCTCGCTTTAGTTTATGGATCGATTGTTTATTCCCCTTTTGGGTTATATAAAACAACGGAATTCTCTCTAATCAACATTACCTCGACCGGTTGGCTGTCAATTTTTTATATGGCTGTTATTGTTTCGATTGTCGCATATTTTTTATGGTATTGGACATTAAAGTATATGGAGGCATCCAGGATTGCCGTTCTCCATAATATTCAGCCTATTATTGCCACTGTTGTCGCGGCGTTTATATTGGGAGAAACTATTAGTGGAACGTTTGTTCTTGGCGGTTGTATAGCTATTGGAGGAGTTGTTCTGACAGAAATTTAGTTTTGGAATTTAGTAATTTTGTTATATTGTCGATTAAAGGATTAGAAAAATATAGAAGGAATATTATCATATGAACGATTTTATTAAGAATGACGCTACTTCTGACACCTGGTCGGTCTTCAGAATAATGTCAGAATTTGTTGAGGGGTTTGAGACATTACGGCACCTCGATCCGGCGGTGTCAATTTTCGGATCAGCCGCTCTCCCGGAAGGTTCCAAATATTATAATCTTGCACAGGAAATTGCTCATCAATTATCCGATGCCGGCTTTAATATTATTACTGGCGGCGGACCCAGCATAATGGAGGCGGCCAATAAAGGCGCTTTTGAAGGTGCCTCAAAATCTATCGGTCTCAATATTGAAATCCCGTCCGAGCAGACGGCCAATCCTTTCCAGAATGTATCACTTAATTTCCGCTACTTTTTTGCCCGTAAAGTGATGTTTGTAAAATATGCTTCGGCTTTTGTTATCATGCCGGGTGGATTTGGGACCCTTGATGAGCTGTTTGAGTCGCTGACTTTGATTCAAACCAAAAAAATATTTGACCTGCCGGTGGTTTTGGTTGGCTCAGAATTTTGGGGTGGATTAATTGATTGGATCGTATCGAGTCCGATAAAAACCGGAACCTTATCAGATAAAGAATTGAAGATGTTTTCCCTGACCGATGATCCCAAAGAAGTTGTCAGAATTATCAAAGAAGGTTATAACAAGGTCAGACGTTCCAAGGCTATTTAGTAAATTTATAAAATAAAAAAATGCCGGAGTATCACTCCGGCATTTCTATAGTACATCTATTTAGTTTCAACCACGCAGATTTTCTTCGGAAAATGATTTTTCAATTGCCGAATCGGTGAAGACACCATCTTTTCTGATGAGTTTATCATCAAAATAGATTTCACCGCCGCCGTAATCCTCACGTTGAATCAATACCAGATCCCAATGTATCGATGATTGGTTTCCGTTGTATGCTTCGTCATAACATTGTCCCGGGGTCAGATGGATCGAACCGCGGATCTTTTCATCAAATAGAGTATCTTTCATCGGATGCAGAACAAACGGATTGACGCCGATTGCAAATTCTCCGATATAACGGGCGCCATCATCGGTGTCGAGTTTTTTATTCAGTTTCTCCTCAAATGATGACGAAGTTGCTTTGATGATTTTACCATCCTTAAAGGTAAAACAGATGTCGTTATAAACCGATCCTTCGCTCAGCGAGGGAGTGTTATAAGTGATCGTGCCGTTGATCGAATTTTTCACAGGAGCAGTATAAACTTCACCATCGGGGATATTTCTCAGCCCGTCACACTTTACCACCGGAATATCTTTGATTGAAAAGGTAAGATCGGTTCCGGGTCCCTTAATAGTCACTTTGTCGGTTTGTTCAACCAGTTTGACCAGAGGATCCATCGCTTTTGACATTTTTGCATAATTCAGATTGCAGACATCAAAATAGAAATCCTCAAATTTCTCCTGAGATGTTTCAGCTAACTGCGCCATGGCGTTGTTGGGGTATCTCATCACCACCCACTTGGTTCGTTTGACTCGCTCTTCAAGATGGACCGGTGTATAAAACAGCTTTTGATAACGAGTAACTTTTTCGTGATCGATATCAGCCAGATCAAACGGATTTCCGGAGCCTCTGATTCCGATATAAGCGGCAGCTTTTTCCATCATTCCAAGATGATAATCAGCCAGAATTTTATGCTGCTCATCGGTTGCCGATTGGAGATACTGGCGGATTAGAGATTCATCGTTATAGAAGTAAAAAGGTATCGCTCCCTTTTCGGTCGAATATTTTATGATCTCTTTGCCGAGGTTCAGAGCCTCGATACCTTTGATCTCCAAATAAAGAATTTCTCCCTTTTGCAATTTAACAGAATAGTCAACCAGATTTCTGGCCAGAGTCTGAATTCTTACATCTTTCATTATTAACCTTCTTTTATTTGATAAATATTATTCTTTTTTTAATAATACGCCAAAAATCAAAACTTGGCAAGTTATCCGCTCAAAATATTTTGATTAATCAGTTATTGAAAAAAATATTGTATATAGCAAAAGTCGCAATTAGCCGGGCGGGGAAAATAGGCAAGGGGCCCAATTACGACTTTCTTTATTTATATCAATCCCTTTTGTTTATGTGATGGATCTTAGAAAATGAGCGTTTCATTATTATTTTATCTCCTGCAAAATATTTTTACTGGCTATCATATAAGCGAGTTTCAGCATTTGATTGAAGATGTATAAAAAACTTGATTTTGGTTATGAATTATTCTTTTTTATAAAAAGACGATATTAAATATAGAAACTGTAATTTAAATCAGGTGTGATATGAAATATCTTGTTTTTACAATTAATTCTTTCCGATTGGCGCTCGATATAAACAAAGTTGTTGAAATAGTCATTCCAGGCGTGGGTAGCAGTACATCTCCTGAGAAAATTCTTGCCGAAAAATCAATGAAATATCAGGATAAACAGATTCCAATAATAATCGTTGCCGATTATTTATTCAATATCCCCGCTGATAGTTCTGAAGATTTCAGAATAATCTTATGCGAGTTAGACGGCAAACTATTGGGGCTATTGGTAGACAATGCCGATGAAATTATCCGTTTGTCTCAGGATCGTATTAAATCGACAGAAAAATGCTCTCCTCTGATTAAAACTGATTTTCTCGATGGCAAATTTGTCGAGGACGAAAAAGAAATATATATAGTGGCAACGGATAAAATTCTGTCTGTTGTCAAAGCGGTCTAATTTTGCTTTAATCTCTTTTCTAATGTGTTTATTTTTTATCAACCGGTATCGTC
>DAOUVS010000052.1 GCA_030667525.1 Candidatus Zixiibacteriota bacterium
AATTGCGAGAAGCAGAATATGGAATATTGATTACCAATGCAAAGAGATATAAGCATGACAGTGGTTTTAGTGTAGCAAATGGAATTATAATAATTCATCCCGCTGGAGCCCTTGTTCTGATAAATATTCTTAGAGATAATCTAATAAACATCGCTAAATTGAAACTCAGTAAAACTCAACGTGAAAAGACAATAAATGCCATCTTGGAGTATTTACAAGGACCTTCATTTGCTAATTCCATTGAAGGAATTATTCAGGATACAATTGATTTACACTCTAACCTTGATAAAGAAGTTACAGAGCATGTTAAACATTGGGAATTTAGATTTGCTAAATATAAGAAAATTAACTCAAATGCTAACCGAATTGATTCAAAAGTAGTGAAACTTTTTTTGGAGGATAATAGAAAAACAAAAGGCTTGATTAGTAAACATCATATAACACCAATATTATTGCCTGAAAAAATTGATTAGGAGTACGCTATGAATAAACATAAAAGCATAAACGATCTTTTAAAGTTAATTATTATCCATAGAGACGAACTTGAAAAAATACAAAACGACAAAGGTTCTCTGTCAACTATTGACCTAGTAAAAGTATTTACAATTTCAGTTGATACTTTAGCTTCTTCATTTACATATGTATTTGGAAGTATGAAAGGATCACAAGATTTACAATATTCTAATATGTTGAATAATTTAAAGAAGAAGGGGCATATATCAATAGCAGAAAAACTAAGACAAAGGAAAGAATTACCTTGTATTGATATTCAAGAAAGTATTTGGTTGCTAAATAAAAATTCCAAAAGAGATAGAAGTCGAGATTGGGGTTATAATGATTATAATGAATTTAAAAATAAACAATTAGTATCTGGAAAAGCATCAAATTTTCACATAGACTGGAATATTGTTGATGACATTGCGGGGTAATCCACTCTCGGCGGAATAAATTAATTATTCTACAGTTTCTCCAGTCGCATTTTGTCGGTGGCGTGGGATATCTTTAGCGGATATTTGCCCGAGAAACAACTGGCGCAGAAACTACTGTTCGGCAAAGACGGCATCGACAGCATCCCATCAATTGATAAATAGCCGAGCGAATCAACCCCAAGACTTTTTTCAATCTCTTTTATTGTTTTCGAAGATGCAATTAGTTCCCCGCGGGTCGGCATATCAATCCCGAAAAAGCAGGGGGATATAATTGGCGGAGCCGATATACGCAGATTAATCTCTTTGGCTCCGGCTGATCGGATCAGTTTAACCAGTTTACGCGAAGTTGTTCCGCGCACGATAGAATCATCAACAACGACAACCCGTTGTCCTTCCAAGACGCCCCTGACCGGATTAAATTTCACTTTGACATCAAGGTCGCGAATCTTTTGTTCGGGATCAATAAAGGTCCGACCGACATAATGATTTCGGATCAGACCGATCTCAAATCTAATGCCGGAAGCCTCCGAATAGCCAAGCGTGGCAGTGTTGGCCGAGTCAGGAATTCCAAAAACAATATCAGCATCGACAGGATGTTCTTTCGCCAACTGGCGACCAAGACGACGGCGGATTTTATCGACATTTTCACCAAACACGATTGAATCGGGTCGGGCAAAATAGATATATTCAAAAATACAAAAAGCATGTTTTTGCTTTTTCATCGGGAATTTGGATTTAAGTCCATCTTTAGATATTTCCAGAACTTCGCCCGGTTCAATATCCCGAATATATTTGGCTCCGATAATATCAAAGGCACAGGTCTCGGATGCGACCACATACCCATTGTTATATTTTCCGAGGCATAATGGACGAAAACCAAGCGGATCACGGGCGGCAATAATTGATTCGTCGGTTAAAAACAGGCAGGAATAAGCACCTTTAACATGTTTGACCGCATCGCAAATTCTGTTGACCCAGCCTTGTTTTTTGGAGAGGGCCGCGAGGTGCAAAAACAGTTCGGTGTCAGAGGTCGTCTGAAAAATCGAACCTGATTTTTCCAGTTTTTGTCTCAGTTCCAAAGAGTTTGTCAGGTTACCATTATGTCCAACGGCGAGTCGTTGACTGCGGTTAGTTATAAGAAATGGTTGTATGTTTGTCAATGACGATGCCCCGGTGGTCGAATATCGTGTATGACCCAAGGCATGACGTCCTTTTAGCCGATCCAGGACGGCCCGGTCAGAAAAAACATCATGGACCTGGCCCATCCCTTTATAAATATGAACATTGCCATTACCGCCGGTTACGATTCCGGCCGATTCCTGACCACGATGTTGGAGTGAATAAAGTCCAAAATATGTTAATTGAGCGGCCCGCGGCGAGCCAAAAATTCCAAAGATTCCACACTTGTCATTAATCATATCAGCAACGTCCTTATGTCAAAGTTGCGAAAATCGAATTTAAGGCCAAATTCAATCAATGTCAAGAAAGAGATACTTAAATATTTTATCATAATTATGAAATCTGTTGCAGATAATTAATCGGTAATATTCTGATATAAAAAGCAGTCCTGGTATGATGGCGTATCTCAAGTAACCGCATATAGTTACATCTGTGCATTTGTTCTTGCTAAGCCGGAAGATTCTCGATTGTTAAGGCACGTTATTTGCGTTAGCTTTATTCGAGGAAAATAATGTATCGAGAATATGACGAAAATAAAGTAATTAAGCAGTTTGAAATATTACGGGATATTGCCGTCCTGTCGGTAGAGTCCGAAAAGATTTCCTTGATAGCCAAAGAGGCTCTTCAGGGAACCGGCAAACTGATCAATCTTTCGGCCGCAACCTTGATGATGTGGGACGCCAAACAGCAGCCGACCATGAATATCTCTTATGCTGACTCAGCTATGGAACGTCAGCTATTACAAGAATTGGAAACTGAGATATTTTCCAACCTGAGAAAAGAACGCGAATTGGTTTCGGCTTATGTTTCTTTTGGTGGAACCAAACCGATGTCAACTTTCACGCAGCCGATAAAAATCGGCGATAAAATCTTTGGTGCGGTTATCGGAATTCAAACAGCACCGGGAAGATTGGCTCGTGACGATTATTTTATTGAGGCTCTTACTGCCGCTTTATCGCTGTCGATATCGGCCGGGGGAACGGTTCCATCTGCTCATGATGATGCCGAGGAAATGAAAAAAGTTAAAAAAGAGCGGCTAAACGCAATCATCGAAACCGCCGCGACAGTTAACCATGAAATAAATAATCCGCTGACCGCTGTTCTGGGCAATGTTCAGCTTCTTTTAATGCGCGGTAGTGATTTGGATGAAGAGACAATCAGGAAATTAAAAGTTGTCGAAGAATCGGCGATTCGTATCAAAGAAGTCACGCAAAAACTAATGAAAATATCAAATGACAATGTCACGGAGTACACGTCCGGATCAAAAATGATTGATCTGTCAGATGAAGAATAATTTCGACATTTCCTACTATCCCTACCTCAGCGAGAAGGTCCCGTCTTCAAACGGGGCCTTTATTTTTTGTGTTAATTGATTGGTTTCTTCCGATAAGTAATTCTAAATAATATGTATTGGCGCAAAGGATGGCAAACCTAAATTGTTCTTGACTTTGCGAAACAATATTGATTGTTTGCGACAATTGTATAAAAATATCGGGGAATTTTTCTAATATTATTTGAAATATCCCGACTTATGGAGAAATGAATGAAAGGTTTAGAATCTATATTCAGGCCAAAATCGGTCGCCGTAATTGGTGCATCGACCCGAAAGGGGACAATCGGCCATGAAATATTGCATAATATTATTATTAATGAATTTAACGGTAAAGTCTTTCCGGTTAATCCCAAAGCGAGTGTTATCCATTCGATAAAATGTTATTCGACCGTTCTCGATGTTCCTGATGCTGTGGATCTGGCCCTTGTTATTGTTCCCAGAGAAGCTGTTCCGGCGGTCGCCGAGCAGTGCGGACAAAAGGGTGTCAAAGGTCTGGTTGTTATCTCAGCAGGTTTTAAGGAAGTTGGCGGCAAAGGAATCAAGCTGGAAAATGAAGTCGTTGACATCTGCAAAAAATACGGGATGCGAATGATCGGCCCGAACTGCTTTGGCATTGTCAATACTGATCCCGATTATAGCCTCAATTGCACTTTTGGAAAGACCAAAGCTCTACAAGGGAAAGTCGGTTTTATTTCCCAATCGGGCGCGCTTGGCGAAGCGATTATGAATCATGCTTATGAACTGGGACTCGGTTTTTCGATGGTCGCCTCGATAGGAAATAAGGCTGACATTTCAGCTAATGAAATTTTAGAATTCTGGAAAGACGATCCCGATACTAAAGTGATCCTTCTTTATCTTGAGAATTTTGGAAACCCCAGAATATTTACAAAAATTGCCCGTGAGATATCTCGCCATAAACCGATTGTTGCGGTTAAATCGGGGCGAACCCGCCAGGGAGCGATAGCAGCTTCATCACATACCGGCGCGCTGGCCGAGCTTGATGTTGGTGTCGATGCTCTCTTTGATCAGTGCGGTGTCTTACGAGTGTCATCGGTTGAAGAACTTTTTGATGTCGCCCGTGCGATGGCCAATCAGCCGATTCCAAAAGGTAATCGGGTTGCTATCGTAAGTAATGCCGGTGGACCGGGACTTCTCGCCACTGACGCTCTGGTTAATCTTGGGATGGATGTTGCACCATACACAGGTGTTACCAAAACCAAATTGAAAAAAGCGATTTCCGGGCTTGGTAATGTTAACAATCCTCTTGATCTGGTCGCCGGAGCCGGAGGGAGTTCTTTTCAAAAGGCCCTGTCTCTAATAAAAAACGATAAGAATTTCGATTCGATTATTCCTATATTTGTACCCCCGGTTACAATCAATCAATTAGAAGTTGCCAAATCAATTCATGAAGGAATAAAAGGGACTAAAAAAACCGTCCTGGCTTGCTTTATGGGAGCCGGGGAGGGCTCCGAAGGTGTTAATTATTTAAAGCAAAATGGTATTCCAGTTTATATTTTCCCCGAGGCAATCGCAAAGGCACTTTCTCAAATAGATATTTACCGTCGCTGGCTGGATCGTCCCCGATATGAATTCAAAGCATTCAAGGTGAATAAAAAACGGGTAGAGGAAATTGTTGAAGAGGCTATAAGCAACGGCGATGAAGCAATTGTCGGTGAACCGGCTTTGGAGATTCTGACCTGTTATGGTATTCCGGCGGCTATGGGCAAAATAGCGAATTCTGAAAAAGCGGCTGTTTCGGCTGCCGAGGAGTTAGGTTTTCCGGTTGCAATCAAAATAAATACACCTCAAATTTTGCATAAAACTGACATGGGTGCGGTTGTAATTGATATCAGAAGCGCCAAAGAGGTAAAAGCAGCTTTTACTTCACTCAAGAAAAAAGTGGCCGGATTAAAAATAAAAGGTAAGGATCGGTTTTCAGTATCGGTTCAAGAAATGATAAACGGTGGTGTCGAAACTGTTATAGGTATGACCACTGATCCATCGTTTGGACCGCTCATTATGTTTGGCCTTGGCGGCATTTATGTTGAGGTCCTAAAAGATGTTGCCTTCAGAATTAACCCGCTCAACGAAGGAAATGTTACTGAGATGATGGAAGGATTGAAGACGTATCCTTTGCTTACCGGTCAAAGAGGAGCCGAAGCGGTTGATATAAGTAAATTAAAAGAATCGCTTTTGAGGCTATCTCAACTTGTTACCGATTTTGATATTTTCTCTGAAATTGACATTAATCCGTTTATTGCCAGTTCAATCAAAGGAAAATCGAAAGCGGTTGATGCCCGCTTTATTATTAAGAAATCGTAAAATGGCTTTTTAGACTTTGTAATAAGAGAGGGAGATATGAAATTTGAATTAAAATCTATCAGCTATTGGTCGGCAATAAAAGTCTCGTTTGTAGTTAATCTATTACTTGGATTGGTTATGGGATTTTTCTTCGCCATTTTTTCTGGAATAGTTTTATCGTTAATGGATAGTGTTTATGGGACGATCGGTATCTCACTTCCTGAATTAGAATCGCCGCCAATTGCTCTGCTTATCATTCTCTATCCAATTTTATTTGGGTTTGGCGGTGCTGTGTTTAATACGATGTTTGTAGTGATCGCGGTTTTTATTTATAATATAGTTGGAAAATTTATTGGAGGGCTGGAACTTGAAATGAGTGAAATCCGGCTACAGGCAATGCCGGTTGCCCAGACAGCTTCATATGCTCAGCATCAAGCCGCGTTCGTGCCTTCGCCTCCTCCTCCGCCACCGCCAATGCAGCCACTGCCGCCTGATATGACACCACCTGAAAATAATACCGATGAAGGCAACCCACCACCACGGAGTGACGGAAGTTTCCAATAATATTTGAAAGCATTGATGTAACAAGATTGATGAAAAAAAAGTGATATAATGATATGTCTGAAAAAGAAGTAAGAGTCAGAATTGCACCATCGCCGTCAGGCTATCTGCACGTCGGTACCGCTCGAACCGCTATCTTTAATTGGCTGTACGCACGAAACAAGGGCGGGAAATTTCTTGTCAGAATCGAAGATACCGATGTTTCAAGATCGGATGCCGCACTTGTTCAACCGATTCTTGATGCCATGAAATGGCTCGGCATTGACTGGGACGAGGAGCCGGTTTATCAATCAAAAAAGATCGACAGCTATGGCGTTTACGTTAATAAGCTTATAAACAGTGGTAATGCATATCGATGTTTTTGTACACCTGATGAACTCGATGAAAGACGCAAAAAGGCGATGGCCGAAAAGAAGCCGTTGCAGTATAATCGGGCCTGTTTACATAGATCAGAAGATGAAATAAAACAGCTTCTTGCCGAAAACAAGCCGTTTGCAATCCGTCTCAAAATCCCGGATGGTGAAACGACCTATAACGATAAAATTCTCGGCGATATTACTCGTCAAAACAGTGAGATAGAGGACCTGATTATCTGTCGAGCCAATGGTCGGGCTATTTATAATCTGGCGGTGGTAGTTGATGATCATGAGATGGGGATCACTGATGTTATTCGCGGAAATGACCATATCAGTAATACTTTCAAACAGATTCATATTTATCAGGCGCTTAGTCTTACTCCACCAAATTTTGCGCATGTGCCATTGATTCTCCGGCCCGACAAAAAGAAGGTCTCTAAAAGACTTGGTGATAAAGATGTAGCTGAGTATGGTGCCGAGGGTATCTTGCCTGAGGCGATGTTTAATTTTCTCTGCTTACTTGGATGGTCGCCCAAAGATGATCGGGAATTTTTGCCGATTGAAGAATTGAAAAAGATTTTTGTTCTCGAAAATGTCAATGGATCAAATCCAATATTTAATGAAGAAAAGCTTATTGCTCTCAATGGTGAATATATCAGATCGTATCCAGATCATGAATTGGCCGCAATGGTTGCCCCGGAACTTGTTAGGGCAGGATATACATCTAAATACTGGTTGGAAACCCGCTGGCAGTATCTTATGGATATTATCGGTATGTTAAAAGAACGGTGCAAACGTATGTCCGATTTTGTCGCCATGTCAGAGCACTTCTTTCATAACGAATTTGAATATGATGATAAGGCGGTTAAGAAACGGTTTAATCATGAGGCCGCCGAAAGAATGAAACAATTATGTGACAAATTTGAATCAATTGGAAATTTCAAATTAGAAAATATTGAGGGCGCTCTCGGCGATCTGGCCGAAGAGCTTCAGATAAAGAAGGGCGAACTGATTCACCCGGTTCGGCTGGCGGTCTCGGGAATTTCATTTGGACCGAGTTTATATCATATCCTTGAGGCGCTGGGTCAACAGGAAGTTTTGGCCAGAATGAAAAAGGCGATTGAATTCATTAATAAGATGGGGGATAAATAGTATGGATAAAACACCTAATATTGTCAAACTCGAAAGACAGATCAAAGAAGTTGAAAAAAGATTAGCTTCCGGTAGTTTCACTGTTCTGGTCGATCGTAAGTCTCGAAAAAGAGACGAGGATAAATTAAAAAAGCTTATCAAAGAATTGGACGAACTCAAAAAGAAGAAATGATTTCTATTGGAAAAAAGTTTAACAATTACTAAGAAGAGATTGCAAGTAGGGGATAAGGCGCCTGATTTCTGCCTTATGTCGCATCTTGGTGACAAAATCTGCCTGTCTGACTATCTGGGGAAAAAGAATGTTCTGATAGCTTTTTTTCCATTAAGCTGGACTCCTATTTGAAGCGACCAGATTCCGGCTTACGAACGTGAGACAAAACGTTTTGAAAGCCTTGATACTCAGGTTCTGGGTATATCGGTTGATTCGGTTCCATCGCTGCAGGCCTGGCAGAAAACGCTCGGCGGAATATTATATCCGCTTCTGTCAGATTTTTTTCCGCATGGTGAAACCGCTCAGAAATATGGCACTCTAACCGATTTGGGGTTTTCTGACAGGGCTATTTTTATTGTTAATAAGCGTGGTAACATTGCTTTTGTTGACCGTCCCGGTTTTAAAAATGTGCCGAATAATGAAATTGTTTTTACCGAGCTTGCCAAATTATCTTAATCTCTCATAATTTTCTTGGACTATCAGCGATTTTCAACGTATATTCTTCAGAATTAAAAAGGTGGTAAAATGTATTTTGCATTACCTGAAGAGTATCGAATATCAGCTCCGGATGAACTTAAAAACCGGATTAAAGAGGCAAAAACTAAGCTGGGAAACAGTGCCTTTATTTTAGCTCATCATTATCAACGGGCCGAAATAGTTGAATTTGGCGACGCTGTTGGTGATTCATTCGCCCTCTCAAAAATTGCCGCCGAAAATGCCAATGCCGAATATATCTTTTTCTGCGGCGTGCATTTTATGGCCGAGGCGGCTGAGATTTTATCCACCGATAAACAGACAGTATTTCTTCCTAATCCTTTGGCCGGGTGTCCCATGGCCGATATGGCCGAGATGGACGATGTTCTTTTGGCCTGGGAAACACTGGAGAATTTTGGCGGTGATAAAAAAATAATGCCGGTTTCATACATGAACTCAACCGCTGCATTAAAAGGGTTTACCGGTGAACATGGCGGTCTTATTTGTACTTCGTCTAATGCCGATGCCGTCTATAAGTATGGATTCTCCAATAGAGAGAAGCTGTTTTTCTTCCCTGATCAACACCTGGGATATAATACCGGTATTAAATACGGTCTCAAGCCGGAGGATATGGTTGTCTGGGATTTTTCACTTGATAATGGCGGCTTGACCAACGAGCAACTTGATAAGGCTAAAATTATATTATGGAAAGGCCACTGTCATGTCCATACTAATTTTACCGCCAAACATATTGAAGAAACCAGAATGAAGTTTCCCGATGTAAAAATTGTGGTTCACCCGGAATGTCCCCATGAAGTTGTTAAAGAAGCCGATGCTTTCGGCTCAACCAGCTTTATTGTCAATTTTGTCGAGAAGCAGCCGCCAGGATCAAATATTGCTATCGGTACTGAAATAAATCTGATAAACAGGCTTGGTATGTTATATCCTGATAAAAATATCTTTGAGCTCTCCGGGACAACCTGCCCGGTTTGTGCCAATATGTATCGTACGACAATAAATGATCTTGCTTACTGTCTGGAAAACTTCAAAGATATCAAACCGATTCAAGTTCCTGAAGATGTTAAGGTCAATGCCCGGATAGCTCTGGAGCGAATGCTGGCCGTTCATTGAGCGTTAAGCGACAATAATATACGGCAATAATATAAAGCAATACTCTATGTTAATTTATTGGCGTTTTTGATTTTTTCAACTTTAAATTTAATAACAACAACCCCAAGAATAATCAAACCGCCACCAAGCCATTCAATCGGTGTCGGGTAAGTTCCCAATATCAATAAAGCAAAGATCGCGGTAAATAGGGGCATTGATTGCGTAATCAGGGCCGCTCGTGACACCTTAATTCGCTTTAGGGCCTCTATATAGGTCAAGCGACCCATTACCGGAAGCAGGAATGAGGCGATTGCTATTATGAAAAGGGTTTTGTTATCGGGGAGAGACAATGGCTGATTATGATAGACAAGTATTCCGTAAAAAATGAATATCATAAAAAAGTTCCGCCAGAAAATGAATCGGATTGTCCCAACAAGGTTGATATATTTTTTAATAATTATCTCGGCAGTGGCAAAGAAAAAACTGGAAAGTATCATCAATGTTGCCGCCTGTGAGATAACCATATTTGTCTTAAATTTCAGGATAATCAAACCACCGATAGTAATAATTCCTCCGATTATTTCAATCGGGCGCAATCGTTCCTTCAGGAAAATAAAGGCAAATACTACTGTTACCAGCACCTCAAATCGTGATAAAAACGAAACAGTCGCCGGTTCGATTAATTTCAGTGAACTAATAAAAGTATAAATCGCAAAACTAAAAAGCAGTGATAAAATCAGAATTAATAAAAATGCCTTTGAAGTTGTGGCAAATACTTCCTGCCGGGCTTTTGGCCTAACAAGATAAACCGCTGACATCAAAAATCCGAATCCAAAGAAATATAGCTGAAACAGTTCCGGTGTTATATTTTCAAGAGCCACCTTGGCCGGTATATTTCCAAGGGCACAAACCAAGGCGCAGGATAAGGCATAATAATCACCGGAGCGTTCGCTGGTCATTAAACTTCAGCAGACTTCACAGATTTATATTTCAAATACTGGGTGAGATAAAAAGTCAAACCCAGTAAAAATAGCATTATTGATATTATATGGTTGTAGGTCGGCTGCATCCCAAAAAATGAGAAATGCATCGCCTCTTCATAATACCTGACATATTCAATGGCATATCTGAAAATCGACTCGATCATAAACAGAAGCCCAATTACCTGACCATCAAAAAACTTGTGCTTTAACCGCCAGTGCAAATACACAAAAAGCAGCAGTCCATAAAGTGAACTATATAATTGCGCCGGATGCAAATGAGCCGATCCGAAAACATAAAACGGCATCGAATCGGTCGGGAACGAAACTCCCCAGGCCAGATCGGTCGGGGTACCGAAACAACATCCGTTAAGAAAACATCCGATTCTTGTAAAAAGCAAACCGATTCCGATTGTCGGTGCAAACAGGTCAAATAATCGTAAAACCGGAAGTTTTTTAAATCTAATATATAAAAACGATCCAATAACCGCCACAATGACGCCACCATATAGATTCAATCCGGCGATTCCAAATTGATCAGACCCAAACGGATTGATTGTCGCCATCCATCGTCCCTGAAATTCGCTAATATGAAACAGGACATAAAAAAGACGTGCGCCGAGGATGCCGCCAAAAACCAGGATATAGGTGATGGTCAGAAGTTCATTAAAATTAAACTCGGTATCCTTGGACATTTTGTAAACATAATATATGCCCAGCAACACTGAGATTATCAGCATCAAACCATAACTTCTGATTGCAAACGGACCAAGACTTAATATTTCAGGAAACATATTATAACTTTCGTTTAAGTTGTTATTCTTTTTAATTATAATGCTTCAGAGTCGGAAAAGTTGCTACCAATTTCTTTGTTACTACTTTTTTTTCTCACAACACCTTCAATAATAAAAACTATTTCGCCTTTGAGTTTTCGTGAAGAGATATTATCCAGAATCTCAGAGAGTGTTCCACGGATATATTCTTCAAACATCTTTGAGATCTCACGGGCGATACAAGCTGGTCTATCTCCCAGAACCTCGAGTGCATCGGAGACAGTTTTATTTATCCGGTGCGGCGATTCATAAAATACCAAAGTATGTTTCAACTCTTTCAATTTCTCCAGACGGGTTTTTCTCGCGGCCGATTTATTAGGCAAGAATCCCTCAAAGAAAAACCGATCAAGCGGTAGGCCGGAACCGGTTAGAGCTGGAATCAGAGCGTTTGGGCCGGGGAGGGGGGAGATAATAATATCATGATCGATAGCAGCTCTGATAATCCGATAAGCCGGATCGGACAGGCCGGGTGAACCGGCATCGGTTATAACCGAGACATCTCCTCCCGATAGGATCACCTCTAATAATTTTGGGACCTGTTTTTCTTCATTAAAATCATGGTAACTGATAAGAGTTTTTTTTATCCCGAAATGAGACAGAAGTCGTCCCGATAAACGGGTATCTTCGCAGGCTATTAGTTCGGATGATTCCAATACTTCCAGCGCCCGTTTGGTAATATCGCCAAGATTGCCAATCGGGGTTGGAACCAGATATAGTTTTCCTTTTCCTGATTTCTCTCGGTTATCCTGACTCATTTTTCTCCATTCAGAATTATTCTATCAGGAATCGTATTTAATCCGAGATCGGCTATCTCTGGTAGATCACGTTTGAAATAGAACCGGTTGACCAGCCCGATCGCTCTGTCAATAAAGCTGTTTTCGAACCCGGCTTGATTTAATTCGTTCCGGTCGGTTATACTATTCTCGATTATTGAATATAGCAAGCAATCAACTTGGTCATATTCCAAACCCAACTCTGCTTCATCGGTCTGACCGGGCCAAAGATCAGCCGAAGGCTGCTTCAGTATAATTGATTCGGGGATATTGTAATATCGGGCTAGCGTCCTCACCTGAGTTTTATAAAGCATCCCGATTGGGTTGTTTGAACAGGCGACATCGCCATACCAGGTCCCATACCCGAGACAGATTTCGGTTCGGTTTGATGTCCCCAGGACCAGCAGATTTTTTTCATAAGCTTTGTCGAATAGAATCGACATCCGTTCACGGGCCATTTTGTTTCCGGCGCGAACCGGATCGATCTTTTTAATATCTTCATAATAAGCGTCAATCATCGGGCTGATTTCGATTTTTTCGGTTTTGATACCAAGAAAGTCGGTCAGTTTGCGCGCATCTTTTTCCGACTGTTCGGATGACTTCGAGTACGGCATAATCAGACCAAAAACTTTATCAGACCCGAGTGCTTTGACCGCAATAGTTGCCGATAATGATGAATCTATTCCACCCGAAAGGCCAAGAATATAACCGTTTAGCCCGGATTCAATTAGTCTGTCTTTAACAAAAGTCTCAAGCTTTTGGGCCGTCTCTGCTTCATTTATTTTTAACATATCTGTTCCTATTTACTTCCGCCAAGATAATATCACTTTTTCACCGCGACAAGTAAAAAGTGATTTACAAATAACCATCCGGGTTGACATATTGATGTTATCAATTTATATTTGGGGTAATAATAAGTAAATAATTATAGCGAAAGAAGGTTTAATATGGCAGGTGTCAATAAGGTTATTTTGGTTGGAAATCTCGGCAAGGACCCGGAACTGCGTTATACACCCAGCGGACAGGCGGTTGCTTCATTTTCACTCGCGACTGGTGAGAAATGGAAGGATAAAGACGGCAATATGCAGGATAAAACCGAATGGCATAATATTGTTGTTTGGGGACGGATGGCCGAGAATGCCAAAGAATATCTTGCCAAGGGTCGACAGGTTTATATTGAGGGGCGTATTCAGACCCGTTCGTGGGATGATAAGGATGGCAATAAAAAATATATGACCGAGATTGTGACACAAAACATGCAGTTTCTCGGCAGTCGAGGAGATCAGGGTTCGGCACCAAGTGCCCCGCCTCCTTCAGCGCCTCAACCGGCCGACTTAGCCGGAGAAGACGACGATCTGCCGTTTTAAAACAATGTCATTCCCGCGAAGGCAGGAATCTATGCTGGATTATGGGTCGAAATCCAGAATGGTTTCGACAATATAATAGTTTAATGAAAGCACAGATTTTGAAATCTGTTTAGTTTTTATGCTAGTCCTATTTATTGACACTAATATTTTGGAGCAATGCAAAGTTCTAGAAGAATTGAGTTGGAAAGATGTTGCGGCAGATGAAGAGCAAATCCTTGTCGTTGTATAAAAGCCCGTCTACAATGAAATTGACAAACACAAGAATGATGGCAATAAACGTAGAGCAAAACGAGCTAGAAAAATAAATTCATTTTTTGGAAAATTATTAAATACTCCCAAAAACGTACAGTTAATTAAACAAAATAAGCCAAAAGTAGAGATTATTTTGTTGACAGAAAATCTTGATAAGGCAAAGGTGCCTGAAGATTTAGATCTAAATAATCCGGACAATGAATTTGTAGCATACGCTTTGCAATGGAAAGAAAACCATAAAGATTATGAGACTGCATTGCTTACTAATGATATTGGGCCTAAACTTTCTGCGAAAACACACGGTTTGAGATATATCGACATTCCCCAAACGTGGTTTCTTGCGGAAGAAACTGATGATCGAGATAAAAAAATAAGAAAACTCGAAGAAAAAGTAGCCCAATTGGAACAAGCACACCCAAAAATGGAGATTGTCTTCAAAGATAATGGTGACATAATAAAAAACCTAATATTGGATGTGTACGAATATAAACCGCTTTGCGATGAAGATGTGGCAAAATTAGTTGATAAAGCAAAAATCAAATGCCCTTTAGTAAATGAATTCGATAAATGTAAGTCAATTATACCTGATGATCTCCGTTCCAAATATCCTACATTAATGATGCTAAAAATGATGTGT
>DAOUVS010000194.1 GCA_030667525.1 Candidatus Zixiibacteriota bacterium
CCCAACATGCGATAGTTTTTACAGCACTACTTCAATGACTACCTCAGGGGCATCTTTGATTGCAGAATCCCCGTATGAAGATTATGATGCTACGCTTCTTCTTCTTGATGAACAGCCACCAGTTTCATATAACGTGTATTTTAACGGTTGGTCAAGGAACATTGCCCCCCCAGAATTTTCTACCTGTATTTCACACCCTCATGGAGATATTAAAAAAATTAGTCTCGATTTCGACCAGGCAACGGAGACAAGTGATGGTTACTGGATGATTGAAAGATGGGATTTGGGATTACCAATGCCAGGTTCATCTGGCGCTCCAGTATACAATGAAAACAAATATTTTATTGGCCAAATATCGAAAGGTGATATACAGATATTGTGTACAGGACCAAGATATTCAATGGCAGGTCAATTTCATAAATATTGGGATGGTGCTACGCCCTCAGAAAGATTCAGGGATTGGCTTGATCCGGACAATACTGATATTATGACACTAGACGGATTTGAAATTGTAGTGGACAATTGCCCGCTTGTTGATAACCCAAACCAAGAAGATCTTGACGCTGATGGTATCGGCGATTCATGTGATAATTGTATTTTTGTATATAATCCAGATCAATTGGATACTGATGAAGATAGTATTGGCGATATTTGCGAATGCGATAATACAAATATGGAGGAGTGGACAGTACCATCTGATCAGTATACTGGATCCAATATAAGTAATATAATGGATATTCAACCAACGGCAGATGGCAATTTCATTGCTCTTTCATATGGTAATTATCTGTATAAGATTAATCAATATGGATGTGTACTGTGGAGAAAGCACCTTTCACCAGTCAGTAAATATGGAATGGCCAATGTCTGCCAAATATTAGATGGTGGGTATATTATCGCCCATAATATAGACCTAGAGCCTCATATGATACCCCAATATATTAAAACTGACGGTGATGGTAATGTTGAATGGACAAGAAATTTTGGTTCCGATATACCAGCTTTTATTTACGGATTGACTCAGACATCAGATGGCGGATGTATCGCGGTTGGTACTGGTTCCGGCGGTATATTATATGCGACTAAAATAAGTGCGGAGGGTGATAGCATTTGGGCAAATGAATACGATGGTATTTCCAATGGATATAGAATAATCGAAGATTCAAATAATAACTTTATCATAATTGGAGATGTTTCTTCAGACGGCAATTATGACATTGCATTCTTAAAAATCAATGCAAATGGAGATTCTCTGGCAACCTCTGTTTATGGTGATCCGTTATTGAATGAATATGCAAATGCAATAATCAATACTTCTGATAAGGGGTTTGTTTCAGTAGGAGTCGTATCTATTGAGGGCCAAAAGGATATATGCATTGTTAAATACGATTCAACCGGGACACAATGTTGGTCAAATATTTATGGCGATCCGGCTTTTGATGAAATGGCGAATTCAATTCAGGAAACGGCCGAAGGAGGTTTTATAATCGCCGGTGATACTAAAATGGAGGGTTCCAGTGATATAGGCATGTATTTATTTAAAACAAATCCCTGTGGTCTTCTTCATTGGGATACCACCTTCAGCGGGACAGTCAGCCCATATGTTTCAAGCGCAAAGCAAGTGATCCAGACTTCAGATAGTGGTTATATTCTTGCTGGTTTTCTCGAAGGTTCTCCTAAGATATTTAAAATACCAGCGCAGGATTCTTATATTTGCGGAGATGTATATCGCGACAACTATCAAAACATTAACGATGTAGTATTTATTATCAACTATCTTTACAAAGACGGAGCGGCACCTTATCCAATTAATTCCGCAGATGTAACATGTAATGATTCTATAAATATCCTTGACATTCTATATTATATGGAATATAAATATGAAGGCGGTGCAGCTCCATGCCCCTGTCATTAATATAACTTTTGAAAAAGCCACTAAAAAAGCCCGCCGGGAACGACGGGCTTTTTTATTACTTTATAAATTCAACTATTCTCTGATATAAGTCACTTTAATTAATGGGAATCCGGCGCCAAGGCCTGACTGGCCCGATGACCAGTTGGACATATCAAATGACAATGTCCGCTGCGAGTGTTCTCCGGTATCCGAAACCTCCCCATAGGCCGGCATATCACCAACATAAAGGATTAATGGGAAATTGGTCGAGTCGCTGGTAAAATTATCAGGTTCCAGGGTCACCATAACTTTGCCCTCGTTACCACCAGGGCTGCAAAATGCAATCGAGGAAACCCCGGTCGGCAGATTTAATAGGAAATCTTCACCCGGAAGCTGCGGAACACGATGATTGTCGGTATATGGATTACCATCGTCAGGCCGATCAAATCTCTTAAAAGTGCCTGTTGTAACCATCGGCGCATCAAGCGGTGAAATTTCCGTGCCAATATAGAATGGCGCCCAATTAGGCTGATTCAATTTGGCAAATGATGATGTCGGGGATAAATACGGAGACAGCACCCATCCTTTATAATGCCATTTTTTATCATATTCCGGTGTAAAATCATCGGCGGCATCAGCAAGATCGGGACTTTCTTCAAATGAGTTAATAAATTTGTCAACTTTAATAAACCATTCATTATAAGTATAATCCAGATCATGATCATATCCCATAAATGGCCGAATCTCAATAATACGATCCACCTCGGTCAACCAGGTATCGGTTGCCTCATCATAGTTGCTGTAAATTGTAACCGTATCATAACGATTGGTTGTGTCAATATTCACGAGCGGAGCGACAAAATCAAACTCGATATAGGTATGAATAAAAGTATCCAGGACCAGCGAATCCCGCATCATATAATTGGAATCAGTTATTACTTTAATATAGTTTACACCCATACTGTCGGTAGTAAAAGCGAGGGTATCGACTGGAAGCGTATCACACGTGTCGGTGGAACAGATAATAACAAAAGTATCAGCCAAAAGAGTGTCTAAGCCTGTCCAGTCCCAATAAAATAAAACCGTAGAATCGCCGTTACTCCATCGTATCGAATCGGGAACATATTCGGAAGCATCAATTATTATAGTATCTAAACAACGATTCCACTGAATTTCTCTAATGGGAACGCTGTCACAATGATAATACACAGTATCCACTTCCTGAACATCCAGCAATAGCGCCCGGGCTTGGGTATTATTAATCGATAACGTTACACCGGTCGTGTCAGCAAACATTAATGAATCATAAATATACTCTGAAAACCAGACACCACTGGCATCATTGGTCTGGGAATTGGAATCAGACGGTGTCTCTACGGCGAAGAAACCATATCCGAGCCACAGATCAAGCGGAAAAACCATCTTCATCAATCGTTCTTCGTTGGAATAAAGTGTATCCTGCAGCATAATTGGGCCGATTGAGGATTGCGGCAAAATAGTCCCTACTGGTGGAGGATCACCTATATTTTCGACACTGACGCCGATGAATCTATAAAACGGATTAAGAATATCGTAATCAACTGTCCAGATAGAATCTATTACATTGCTGTCAAGATCATAAAATTTATACTGCGTATCGTTCCAATAGAAACTTCCAATCGAATAGGCCAACTGGGCAGTATCAATAACCCAAATATGATAATAAAAGCTGTCCGGCAGTGATGGCAATCTTTCTGGTTCCAAAATAATTCTGGTTGTCGAAACCGGTGCCAGAACATCATCCGGCTGCGTACAGCCAAACACAAAAATTAACATAACGGCGGTTATGATGGTGAGTGTCAAGCGGTTAAAGCGCCTATTCATATCTAATTATCCTCCTGCGACTTGCATGTTTAATATATCAAAAGATTATACTTTATCCTCTTCCCCCTGTCAAGAGCTTTATTGCAAATTTCCCTGTCCAAAACCTCCTTATATCCTCTTGCCATATTTACACTTTCTAAAGTAACGACGTTTGAAACCGATAATATGATTAAATAAATAATACTATTTTTGGAGCCAGTTTTGAAAATATGTCCGGAATGTAAAACCGAGAATAAATCAGATGATGCCCAATTCTGTAATAAATGTGGCGCCCCCCTGGCAGGAAAAGCAAATATTTCCACAGCCAAAAATTCTGATATCGATGATGACCTTGAATTTGAAGTAACCGAAGCAACCCAGACCGATGCCCCACAGCTATTTGGGAATCGTCCAGTCAATGACAAAAAGTCTGACGAGGAATCTCTGGAGATCGAGGATAATGCCAATTTGCTGGGCGACGATCAGATCGAGGTTTCGGCTGAGCGCGAAATACCGACTGACAAACTGCCAATTGACAATATCGAATCTCAAAAACCTTTAAGCCCTCCCTCGGTTAAACCGGAGAAATTAGAAAAACCAGAACCATTTAAGGTAGATTGGGGAACGCCGGTCAAAGATGAAAAAGATGTTTCCTCCCAAAATAAAGAAATGCCGGAATCAAAGGATAAAATTCCATCGGCTGATGAGTTTTTAAAAAAACGCTCAGAGATGAAATCCGAAAAAGAAAATAAATCTCAGCCAAACAGACCGATAGCGCCAAAAATAACAAATTTAAATAACACAAAAAGCAATGAGCCCGAAACATCCGAGTCCAAAATCACCAAATCATCGCGGGTGAGAGGAATAGCCTATTTCCATAAAAATATAATTCAATTGGCCGGAATGCCATTCCTTCACGAAAATGAAGAGATAACATACAAAGCTAAACCATATCGTCTCAAACCGTATCGGATAAGTAAAAAAGCTAAGATGATAGGTATCGCCGCCATGTTTATCTTACTTTCAATAGCGATAGGCTCACAAATCATCGGCCCGGCGCTTCCGGGAGAGGGACAGATCGTCGGCATCGTGTTAGATGAAGACGGACAACCATATTTGGGCGGAGCCGGGATCTATATTCCTGAGCTTGATAAATCTGTTACCTCAAATGCACTTGGTTTTTTCCGTTTCGACGATGTTCCAACTGGCTCTTATGAAGTTATTTACAAACTTGGCGATGACCTGGGTGGTAAAGACAACATCACCGTCACCGCCGGTTCCTTTACGATGAGGAGTTTTGGTGATTATGATCTGATTGAAGAGACTATTGAACTCAGTTCCAATCAGGCAATGGAGAAACAGAAACCTGTCTCATCCTCCACTGAATCAGCGAAAAAGATTTCAACTACCAATCAGAAAGAAACGGCACCTAAGAAACAATCATCACCGGGTTATGGTAAAATAAAACTGGATGCAAATATTGAAGATGCTAAATTTGTTGTTGATGGCAAAACTCTTGGTGCCGGCAACAACACTTTTACCAAGATCAAAACAGGTAAGCGCAAAATTCAGGTTTCAAAACCGGGTTATACAGAATATACTGAAATTGTAACTGTTTCAAAAAACAAGACCATAACCGTAAAGGCAAATCTATCCCGCAAAGCAACCGATTCCGATGAAACATTAACAGCCAATGATTATTTCGATCTGGGTAAAGATGCTTTTGTCACCGAAAAATATGAATCTGCCATAGGCGAATTTACAAAAGCTATTCAGTTATCACCTAATCATGTAGACGCATATAGTAAAAGAGCGCAAGCGTACGTTTCCACCGGCAATAATGAAAAGGCGGCGGCTGATTACATAAGGATTGGCGAAATATATAGTTTCAAAAATCAGAACGGGTTGGCGATCAGTCAATTTACATCGGCCCTAAAATATTCCAAAGATAATACAACTGCATTGGTGGGACGAGCCGCTGCCCGAATGGACAAAGGCGAATATCGTTCCGCGCTAATAGATTATACCCGCGCCATTGAAATTGATGATCGATTTTACCCGGCGCAATTTGGTGCCGGTGTCGCCGAATTCAAATTGGGTGATAACAAAAATGCCGAGAAATATTTTAAAAAAGCCAAAAATCTTAATGATTCTGACCCGCAACTCTATCATTACCTAATGCTGAATTATCTGGCCAGAG
>DAOUVS010000352.1 GCA_030667525.1 Candidatus Zixiibacteriota bacterium
AACATCGGGAAGCTTTATGTGAATATTTGGTCGGAGCCGGTAAGGAGCATGTTGATATTATATCTCGTGGAGTGTTTGACCGGCGCTGGTTTGTGGTCAGAAATTCGGTTGCGGTTTTGGCTCGTATTGGAGGCGATAAATCTTTTAATTATCTGGAAAAAGCACTGGGACATGAAGATCCCAGAGTGCGTCTTCAGATTGCTCGTGGGCTGGAAGAAAATAATGATCAAAAAAGTAATAATATTATCAGGCAGTTAATTTGGGATAGCGATGAAATTGTCAGTCAACTGGCGATTCAAGCAATTTTGCATCTTCCCAGTGAAGATGGATTTAAGATGATTACCGAATTGATCAATGACGACCGTTTCGCAACATTGAGTTCAGGAAATCAGGAGCTGTTTATTACAACCTTTTCCGAATTCGGTGGTGAATATGCGGTCAGTTATTTAATAACTTTGATCTCAGGATGGGGTTTTCTTCAAACGCAGGCGCAGGAGTTTTATCAGAGAACTGCATTTAAAGCACTGGCCAGAAATCGATCAGAGAAAGCTGAAGCTGCACTATTGAAACTTAGCCGAACCTGGCGAAAAGGAATTCGCCTAAAAGCGAAAAAGGCTCTTCAGGAACGGCGGGAAATGATATACGGGAATGAATGATGGGATCAGTATCAAATAAACAGATACAGCTTGAAATAGCCGGACGAGATGAACATGCTCTGGTGAGTCTGCTTTTTATCCTGTTGAAAACGGCTCGTTTTGTTGATGCCAATAATTCAACCTACCTGACACAATCTTCAAAATTCTATGTTGTTTTCAGAAGGCTGGTTGATAAGTACGGCAAGATTTCAATTAAAATTATCGACGGTCGCGTATTTGTTCGTGATAAAATTGTAAAATTTAACAGTGATGGTTTGGTTAATGCGACTGCTATTCTTGATAGCTGGCGTCAGATCGGGGTGGGTGGAATCACTCTCGATGATTCGCTTGATAATCGTCAGTTGGATAAATTTATTTATCTGATCGCCAAGGGGAGCGGGACCACCGCCGACCGGGAATCGGTCATTAAACGTTTGAGCGATCTTGGTATCGAAGGCATTGCTCTTTTAGGCATCGAACAAAAAATTGAGAAAAAACTTCTTTCCGAAGAAAAAAGGAAACTGATTCGGCGAACGGCGCGTGTTACATTTTTTAAATCGATCTCAGTAGTCCAGGATGCGATGGTTTGTGCCGCGCAGGACAAAGAAATTGATATCACCAAGGCGAGACGGGTCGTGCATTCAATGATAGATCAAATTGCCGGTGATGAATCATATATGCTTCAGTTGACGTCAATTCGTGATTTTGATGATCATACCTACGCTCATAGTTCGAATGTTTGTGTTTATTCCTTAACAATGGGAGTCAGGCTCGGTTTTGATAAATTAAGATTATCTCAACTTGGTATGGCGGCGCTGTTTCATGATATCGGTAAGGTGCGCCTGCCGGGTGATTTGATTCGGAAACCAGACGCCTTTAATGAAAATGACTGGATCCAGATGCAAAGACATCCGGAACTTGGGGTCAAAACAATTTTGAGAAATCTGAAATTTGATGATTACTCGGCCCGCGCCGCCCGCGCTGCGTTTGAACATCATATCAATGATGATTTCACCGGTTATCCGGTTCTGAGGGAGAAAGTGCCAACCAATCTATTTTCAAAAATTATTGCCATTGGCGACACTTTTGACGCGCTGACCTCTGGTCGTGTTTATATTAAAAAAGCGATTCCGACCGATGAGGTCCTTCGAAAAATGATGTATCAAATGACCGTTAAATTTGACGC
>DAOUVS010000158.1 GCA_030667525.1 Candidatus Zixiibacteriota bacterium
ACACTGATTCCGGCTGCTCTCAAGTCATCAGCTGTCGAGGCAAAAAGATCGCTCTTTTCAAGCACCGATGTCCCGGATAAAAATGGCATTAAGATTACCAGATGCGGTTTGACCTCAATCGCCCGCTCAACCAACTCACTGTCAGGGGCGATCTGTAAAGTCAATTTTGATTTCACTATTTCCTTAAGAATATATAAATCGCGGTCTCGAACATGCTGCCGGTCTTCGCGCAAATAACAATTGATTCCATCGGCTCCGGCCAGTTCGGCCAGAACAGCAGCATGCGCCGGGTCCGGTTCTTTGATATATTTCCGGTACCTCAGCGATGCGATCAAATCGACTTTTATAGAAATTAACGGCATTTTATCACCTGCTTTTTTTATAAGCTACATTATCAACGAATCCGATTCAACAAAAATATTATTTATGATTTCAGCGACTCAGCCAGCCGGATAAAATCTTCTATACTTATCTGCTCGGCGCGGCAATTATTTTCGAGATTTAATGCGCTCAAAACATCTCCAAGTCTGTTTTTATCTATCTCAGGAAGCTGTGTCAAATTATTAACAAGCTGTTTCCTTCGATGTAAAAAAGATTGTCTGACAATTTTCTCAAAATAAACTCTATCTGATATTTGATAATTCTCCCTCGGTCTGAAAGTCATCGTCGAAGAGAATATTTTTGGCGGTGGGAAAAACGCTTTTGGCGGAATATCAAACACCGACTGAACATCAAAGGCACACTGACAGAAAATCGAAATCGGTGCCCAACCCTTACTCCCCGGTTTCGATGCTATCCTCTGCGCCAATTCTTTCTGGGTAGTGATCACCGCCAACGAAATTTGTTTTTGATATTGTATCATCCAGTCAAGAAGCGGCGAGGTAATATCGTACGGAATATTACCAATCAGTTTGAATTTGCCATCGAAATATTTACCCGGTTCAGTTTCGAGAAAATTTTGATTGATAATCGAGACATTTTCGTAATTTTGAAATTTCTTTTCCAGATTCTCTATCAGGTCGCGATCGATCTCGAAACTAAAAAGTTTTGCCCCGGTTGCGGCAATTAGTTCGGTCAACGTTCCTCGCCCTGAACCGATCTCAAAAACTGTATCGGCGCTATTTATCTCCAGCAGGTTGACTATGTTCCTGACAACCTTTTTGTCGGCTAAAAAAACCTGTGAGAATCTCTTTTTTGGATATCTACCCGGCATGTTGTTTTTATTCCCTTACCCGCCAAAAGTCTCAACCAGACGGAAAAGTTTCTGGCAATTTCGATCGGTAATTTTTTCTACTTCGGCCAGCTTAATTTTTTTAAGATCGGCAACTTTTTCGGCAACATATTTTACGTATGCTGGCTGATTTTGTTTTCCGCGAAACGGAACCGGCGCCAGATAAGGACAATCGGTTTCAATTAATATATTCTCCAATGGAATCTCCTCGGCCACCAGAGCCATAGTCGCTTTGGGAAATGTCACCACCCCGCCAATGCCTATATGGAACCCCAAATCAATCACCTCATAAGCTTCATCAACCGTCCCGGGGAAACAATGAAAAACTCCGCCCGGCAATTGAAAGGCATAATCTTTAACGATCTCGATTGATTCTTCAAAAGAATCGCGAGTATGAATAACAACCGGCAGATTTTTTTCAACCGCTATTTCCAATTGTTTCCTGAAAACATCTTTTTGAATATCACGCGGTGACAGATCACGATAATAGTCAAGCCCGATTTCGCCGACACCGACAATTTTTTTCTTATCAAGCAAACGATAGATTTCATCTTCAACATTTTTATTATATGTTTTGGCATCATGCGGATGAATACCGACTGTACCATAGATACAATCAAACTCTTCGGTTAGCTTAGTCGTTCTTTTTGATGATGCCAGATCGGCACCGATATTTACAAAAGTATGAACACCGGAAACAAGTGCGCTTTCGATGATCTCCAAACGATTGTTATTAAAATCTTTGAAATCGAGATGGCAATGCGAATCTATCATCAGCCGATAGTTGCTCCCGATGGCAGATCATTTTCCAGCGTGACCAGGGTCAGTTTTTTTCCCTTTGATGCCGCCAGAAGCATACCGTTTGACTCTATTCCCATTATCTTGGCCGGTTTGAGATTTTTCACGACAATAATTTTTTTACCGACCAGATCCTCGGGAGCATAATGTTTGGCAATACCGGCGACGATCTGTCTTTTCTCGGAACCGATAGCTATCTGAATCCTTAGAAGTTTATCAGCTTCTTCAATTTTTTCGGCCTCCAGTATTTCGGCCACAACCATTTTAACCCGGCCAAACTCTTTGATATCAATCAGCCCCTCAACGCCATCTTTTTTCTTCCCCGGCTTGGTCTCTTGTTTTCCCTTAGTCTCAGTCTTCTTTTCGTCGATTCGCGGGAAAATCGAATTTTGTATTTTTATAGTAGAACCGGGTGTCAAAATATAAAAAGTACGGGCATCGAGATTGTTCATATCTTTTTGAGTCAAACCAAGAACCGAGAATATTTCCATCGTTTTGGCCGGCATCGTTGGATTAAGCATAATAGCAATAATGCGAATTACTTCGGCGCAGGTGTAAAGAATACCACCCGCCTTCTCTTTATCACCATTTTTAATCATTTTCCATGGTGCATTAATATCAAAGAAGCGGTTGGTCGAGCGCACCAGATTCATGGTATCATCAATTACCGAACCAATACGGAAATTATTAATATGATCCTCAACTTTTTCAGGCAGTTCCTCAGCCTCGGAAATTAAATCCTGAATTCCTTTGGCACCGTCGGTCGGCTCCGGAAGTTTTCCGTCAAAATTAGCCTCGATCATTTTGACCACCCGTGAAACAAGATTCCCCAAATCATTGGCCAGATCGCTGTTGTATTTGGTAACAAAACGATATCGCTGAATATCGCCATCGGCGCCAAACGGATATTGGGTTAAAAGCAAATATCGGGTCGCATCGGCTCCAAACTGCTCGACCAGTTCAATCGGATCAATTTGATTTCCCAGCGTTTTTGACATCTTTTCACCGTCGACCGTAAAGAAGCCATGCAGAAAGATCGTTTTTGGTAGAGGCAGATTGGCTGCCAGAAGCATCGCTGGCCAGAAGATACAATGAAACTTCAGAATATCTTTAGCCATCAGATGAACCGTCTCAGCTTCATACCACCACTTTTTCAGAAGTTCTTCATCGCGCCCATAGCCGATAGCAGTGATATAATTAGATAGTGCTTCCACCCAGACATAAACGACCTGCGAGGGATCAAAAGGCAGTGGAATACCCCATTTTACTTTTTCACGTGAAAGCGAAAAATCAAAAAGTTCCTGATTCAGAAGACCAAGAACCTCGCGACGACGTTCATCAGGTAGAATTACCAGTTCATTTGTTTCAATCAGACCTTTGATCTTATCAAGATATCCGCTCAGCCTAAAAAAATAATTTTTTTCCTCAAGCAGTTGCGGCGTTGTTTTATGATCGGGACAGACACCATTTACCAGATCCTTTTCAGTCAGGAATTTTTCACATCCGGTGCAATACATCCCTTCATAGGTTCCGGTATATATAACCGATTCACCATCTTCGGTTGTCGCCCCATGAAGAACCGTTAATAACTGCTTGACAGCTTTTTCATGCCGCTCTTCGGTTGTCCTAATAAAATCATCATACTCGATATCAAGCTTGTTCCAGGCTTTCTTAAAATGATTAACAACTTCATCACAGAATTGCTGAGGTTTGATACCGGCTGCCTCAGCAGCTTCGGCAATCTTATTACCATGCTCATCGGTACCAGTTAAGAAAAATGCATCACGGCCGTTGAGACGATGATAGCGCGCCAGCAAATCTGCGGAAACTGTTGTATAAGAGTGCCCGATATGTGGGCGGTCATTTACATAATAAATTGGGGTCGTGATATAGAAAGGCTTAATCAATTTTCGCCTCCCTGATTATTGTTATTTCCACTATTATGATTGGAGTTATTTTGAAAAGGTTTCGAACCGGTTTTAACAACATCAATGAGATCATCTCCGGTAATTTTTATTTCTTCTCCCAGTTCGTCCTTTACAATCATATAATCGTCGAGAATTGAAATCTTATCTACAATTCCATCTACACCATTCCTCGAATATCTCTCGCCTACTTCGGGATATTTCTTGCGAACAGTGGTATAATATTCTAGCTCATATTTCAGACAGCAGAGCAATCGGCCACAGTTTCCTGAAATTTTGGACGGATTAAGAGAAAGTCCCTGCTCTCTGGCATCTTGCGTTGAAATCGGCTCAAATTTAGTCAGAAAAGCGGCGCAGCATTGCTGCAGTCCGCAAACGCCAAAACCGCCGATCCGTTTCGCCTCATCGCGAACACCAATCTGCCGCAATTCGATTCTGGTTTTATATTCCGACGCCAAATCGCGAACCAGCGTCCGAAAATCAACGCGATGTTCGGCGGTGAAAAAGAAAGTTATCTTGTTACGATCAAATTGGAATTCTATGTCAATCAGTTTCATTTCCAACTGATGTTTGGTGATCAATTCCTGGGCACGTTTCCAAGCAGATTCTTCATCAAGACGATTTTCTTCTCTTTTTCTTCCATCTTCTTCATTGGCCGGACGAAGGATACTTCCGGGACGAATCTCTTTTGGGATGGTTACCGCGCTTGAGGCTTTCTGAAGTAATAATCCAACATCTTCTCCCCGCTCCACCTGGACGACAACATAATCATACAGTTTCAGGGAATGATGAAATTTATTAAAAAAATATTCTTTACGGTTCCCTTTGAAACCTACTAAATATAAATCAGGCACATAATTCTCCTTTAATCTCTTAAAATCATACAAAGATTACGCTAAGTCAAGAAGATTGATTGAGATACTTTCTCAGATTGAAGACCAGCGCCGTTATCGCCGGACGAATATGAACATTTAGGCGGAAACTGCTGTTGAATTCATCGAAATGCGCAACAAATTTGGAAAAACCGTTTGAGTCCGCAAATTTGGTAGAAAGGATTTCAAGCTCAGAGAACAGATCCAGATTTATAATATTTTTTGAATCCTTCCCAAATTTTATCTGAATAATATCAGCCAAAAATGATTGCCAGTTTAATAAAACCTGCTCGGTCTCACCGCGATTTCGCGGGTTGATCAGATCATTGATCGTCGCGACCGCCGAAGGGGTATCTTTCTGAATCAGCGTCTTAAACATCAAAAACGCAACCTGCCGAACAGGAGATTCATCATCGCCAATAAGATTAATCGCCCGGCCAATTGAACCTTCGGAAAGCCGTGCCAGCAACCCCGCCTGTTTTTCTGTGAGATCAAATCTGCCGATTAAATATTCTTCTATTCTTTCAGGTTTTATCGGTTTAAAGGCAATTTTCTGCGACCGCGATTGAATCGTCGCAAGAAGATTGTCCGGATCCCTGGCGGTTAAAATTATTATCGTATTTGGCGGCGGCTCTTCGATCAGTTTCAATAACGAATCAGCCGATGAGGTCAGCATTTTTTCCATCTGATAAAAAAAGATAACTCGGGTCGTATCCGGCGGCGCCATTATGGCCGCTTTTCTTTTTATATCCCGGGCTGTCTTTATTGATATTGTTGTCTGGCGTTTGGAGCTGAGGATGCTGTATGGCTCCTTTTTTTTCTGCTGAATAATTTCATTTAATAATTCAATCGCCTCGGAATCAGATTTATGAGGCGGCAGAGGGATCGCCGGGTAAAATTCGCCAAAGGTCAGATTTAATATCTGCCGACAATTGGCACATTCGCCGCAGGCATCGGTAGTTTTCCCGTCCGAATCTTTTAAAGATTCTAGACAGTTTACCAAAGCTGTCAGAGCGATTGCAACCGCCCATTTGCCGACACCATCCGGCCCATAAAACAGATAAGTTGAAGCCAGTCTGTTTTTATCGTAAGATCTCAGCAATATTTTTTTGGCCGTTTCCTGACCGATAATATTTTTAAAAGGAGTCAAATTTAATCCATTCTATCGGGTCAATTGGGTCCCGTCCCTGCCGCAATTCAAATTTAATTACTCCGGTCGGCGCATTCCCCAGCTTTGCTTTACTTCCGACCACCTGATTTTCCACAACAATCAAACTTTCCAGCCCGGAATACATCGAATAGTAACCATCCTCATGCTCAACTATCAGGAAATTGCCATATCCCCGAAGAGACCCAATATACGCGACGACACCGTTCGCAACAGAATATACAGGTGCTTTTTTATCTCCGGTAATCTCAATCCCGGGTGAAAATGATTTCAGATATGTGATCTTGTCTGTTTTCCATCCATACCCGCTGGTAACTTTACCCTTGAGAGGAGACGGCAAGCCACCCTTGTATGATAAAAAATTACCGGTCGAAAAATCAAATTGAATTAGCAGATCAGAATCATCACGCTCCATCCTCGCTTTTTCCAGTCTCGATATCAGATCTTCCATCTGCCGGGCAGTTTCCGATAATGTAATCAGGCGATCAGCCTCGCGCTCTTTCTTACGGCGCAACTTGGACAGATCCTTTTCCTTTTTTTCTTTATGCGATGAAAGAATAACAACCTCGGATGTTTTCTGTTTTTGAGCATCACCAACCAGTTTTTCCTCACTGGTCAATTGTGCAAAATCCAATTCCGCCAAAGCAAGATATTCCGATGATTTTGATAGGTCCTCTTTGTCATATTCAGCCAGCGCCTTAAGATAAACCATTCGCCTGAAACTATTCTTTTCAATCTCGATCTCGTCGGCATCTTCGGCTTCGCTCCCCCGTCCGCCCATATAATAATAATTAAGATTACTCAAATACCTGCTCTCGGTTGATTGAAATCGACCCTGGGATTCTTCCAATTTCCCTTTTGACTCGTCGGCCGACTTCCTGACTGCACTTAACCGATTATTAAGTCGTTGCAAAACAGCCTTATTAGCCGAGGTCTGCTGTTCATAATTATTTATCTCTTTTAAAACCGATTTTTCAACACCTCTTAATGAGTCGAGCGATTTCTGACTTTTATCCATATCCTGCTTTATTTTTTCCAGTTCATTTTTCTGATCCAGAATATTATCAGACTGTGCCTGCAAACTTGAAACGAAAACGACTAATAGCAGACTGGTATAAATCGCAGTTTTTTTTATTGCTGTTATCATCATCAAAGCTCGCGTTTGATTCCGAGATACCCGCCGATCAAACCTAAAAGTGATCCGCCCAAACAGAAATAAAACTGTTCCACT
>DAOUVS010000208.1 GCA_030667525.1 Candidatus Zixiibacteriota bacterium
ATTCTCTGCCCAAGAATATTATATATAGCAAGAGTTATATCGCTTTTGGTAGGTAGCGAATATTTAATATTAGTCGAGGCATTAAACGGATTGGGGAAATTTTGACTCAAGGCAAACCGTTCGGGAATTGTCGACTGGCTACTATTGTTGACATCGGTCGGTATTTTTCCGGTTATAAAATTAATTAGAGTCCGCGCATCGTCTGGCTCCATATACCAGAGATGGAATCCATACAGATAAGTTGTCGCTTCATCGGTTACCGTCTTAACGCCAACCGGATACCCTTCGGCCACAGAGGTCTCAGGATATTTGGAACGATACAGATGAGTCGCCTGTCCCTTTTCGTTGACAGCAAATGCACCGGTGGAGGGAGCAGTTCCCTGGGGCCAGCATTTATCATAATCGTCGGGAAAAGGATATCGCGATAAATCAAAATCAACATCCGATACTTGCGATAAAACGGATTGCGCTTTAACCAGACCCGATATAGTGTCCAAGCTCGGGTTTGGATTTATATAATGATAGTAATAACAATGCGGGATATTGAATACAGAATCTATTCCAAAGAATCTGTTTATAAAACTATTTTGAACTTCTCGAAAGACTAATGAATCGTTATAGAAGTCAGCCAAAAAATTACCAAAATAAGCGAATTGACCACCACTGAGAATATATCTGGTAAGCGCCTGATTTTTCTCTTCCGCCCAAGCTCGCATCATATAATAATTTATTGGAGAATCTAAGATTAATAATTTATAAGGTTCAAAATCACGCCAGTCAAAACATTCCATGGCGAATTCACCCCCGCATTCATCGTTATTTGCGAGCAATGAATAATCAATTATGTCGTAATCATATCCTGACAATATTGTATTATAGAAGTTAATCACTGTATCAACCCGGGAATTTGTATAGCCACCATAATACCCTGTTATAAACAATATATCCTTTGTTGGAGGTGTATGAATATGAAAGCTGATTATTCGAGAAAAATCAGATTCAAAGCCATCATTATCAACAGCGCTTATTAGGTAGAATGCGTCATCCTCTACTGAATAATCGGTATATTTTCGTTTCTGTCTGTCCACTGTATCATAAATTTCCATAGCAGTATAGTAATACCACTTATTATTAACAAAAAATGAATCGGCCGCAGGTATGTATGGATGCCACCAATCCCTATAATATGGATGATATGCATTTTGGGCAACTCTCAAGGAATCAAATTTATAAATATTAAAATAATCGATTCTTCCCGGATTGTTTACATCCCATTCAATTGTCAAATCTTCACCGGATGGAGCAAAAATAAAATCCTTTTTTAAAATAGGTGCGGACGCGCGAGTGCTGTCAAAAATAATTATCGATTTACCGGGATCACCAATAACTCCGTTTGATCTGGCCGCAACATTTACAAAATATGCCTTATTTATATTTATATCGGTCAGTGTGTACTGAGTCATTTCATCAAGACTGGTATGATGAGTCAAATATTCCGGTTCTATCCAGGGTGGAATAATGCCGGGATATGGCAACTGGTCAAACTGCACAGTCGAAAGATAAACTTCATAACCATCGACACCGTCATACACAAAAGGATCCCATTTTATCACTGCCGAATCTTTATCATGGTAATTGACTTTTAGACCAGTAACCGGATTAAGCGGGTTTAGAAGCAGTTGACCGAGTGAATCGGATATTTCGGCATTTTTAAAAACTCCGGTAAAATCAAGATTCGATAGGTACAACTCAGGGTTGTCTGGAAGATTATTTAGATTATTTACATCGGTATGAACATCTTCGCCGGTGAAAGTAGCGAATAGAACCCGAATTGACGAATCAGGATAAATATCGACGGGACCTATAGAGAACAAAAATCGTGTATCGCCGCCATCGGTAATATCGTCTGCAATTTCCTGATTTGGTTCCAGCCAAATCGAATCATCGGGGCCTATTTTTGATGTACTGACTTGATCATAATCCCATTCGGGGTGACTAATAAGATAATACCGTTCCGCATCGTCATATGGATAACCTAAATTGTTTTTATAAAACTCCCGAAATGGATCATCTTCGGTGCCATTCTGTCTTGGCCCAAAATCATGTAGCGTATTGGCACTACTGATCCACCAATTAAAGATTGTATCCTGAGGTTCAAACGATGATTCAATAAACTTTACAGCAAATATTCTTGTTGGAGAATTTTTCTCATCAAAGAGACCATCAATAGGATTACCATCATTATCAATAGTATAAACGATTCCTTTATCTCGGATCGAACCTGATATATCATCTTTATATCCCTGATATTTATAGTTATAGTCAAATATATCAGAATCAAAATATAACCCAACTCTGCCATCTGTAATGATTTCATTACCAATATTGGTGATAACCATATCATAAATAATCGTCTGACTATTTGGTGAATCAAACCATGTATTATTCCTAAGCCCAACACGAATATTCAATGGCGTGGGGTCCACCCAACTTGGCCAATAGGCCGGATCTTCAAATACTAACGTATCAAAAAACTCTGCATGCATTGAAAAATCTGCCGGAGATTGTGCCTCAGTAACTCCACTGGAAGTGGGAGAACCGGATGGAAAATATTCTCCATCTCTTATGGTCCACCCGTCACTTCCTATTGAAATCAAAGTATCCCCATTGATCAAACCGCCAATCCAAATCGATCCAACACATAGATATTCCTGATTACCATCTCTTGGGGTCATAAATGAAGGATAATGATTATCATAACTATAAGGTCCATCTACTTGAGTACCAAATGTGCCAAAGCAGTTAAAAGATGATGCGATTTCATCAGTGTATTGAAAACCATAAATATCAGGTAGTCGATTTGTTGGCAATATTAGTTCTATATTATCGCCTTTGGATGTCATATTCGACAGACTATCCGGCAAAACCTGACTATTTTCGAAATTTGCCCGACCAAAGGTACCAGCAACCGAAAAAGCTACCGCTAATAAAACAAAGATTATGATTTTATTAAATTTCTTCATTTCCTCTCCCCCAGAATATTAACTATAAAACTATGACGAAAAACTCAAGATAATTGTTTAATCTGTCCCTCCAACAAAAGATACTATTTATTCCATAATTGTCAATAGGCAAATTCCCCACCAGATCACTGTTAATTCCGTTTTCTCCCCATAGATAATATGTATGGATATGGCTATAAATATTTTTGGGACAGGAATAGCTATTTTGCGAAAAAAACAAAAAACGGAAAAGCGAACCCATTTTGCTGTAACCAAAAATGGTGAAACCACTTATATCGGATTTTTGTCCTCATAAAGGGCTCTCGGTACAAAATTATGTAGTAAAATTGTCAGGAGATTCCGTCAGGAACGGCTTCTCAGGCGGCACGGATAAATCTTGGGTGCCCCACAGCTTGCTGTGGGATAAATGATTGGGGCATAAAAACATGCATTAAGATTGCTGCGCTTTACTCGTTATTCGGAAAAATAAAAACATGACGAAACACTTGTCCTTCGAAGGAGGAAACCCATTTTGGAGATTCCGACGACCGTTTATATCAATCTAAATCAGAGAGTTTCAGAAGTTTTTTGCTGGCGGTGAACGGGTCGGTTTTGCCATTGAAAATGTCATTGACAAGACTGTCCAAATTCTCCACCCCGCCGATTTTGGATTCCATGATACCGGCCAAATCAAAATTGATGATACTGAATATTTTCTTTTTGATCTGTTCACGGCGATGTTTCTCAAAGAGACCGGTCTCTTGTGAGAATTCAATAAAGCTTTTCAGCTCTTGTAATAGAGTGTCGATATTTTTATTATTAACCGCCTCGGTCGGCAGCTCCGGAAGTTTCCATCCGGTTTTCTCCCGTTTGATATCGAGGACATTGTTTAACTCGGCAACAATACTTGCCGACAACGGACGGTCGGCTTTATTAACCGCAAAGATATCGGCGATCTCCATCAGCCCCGCTTTGAGCGCCTGGATAGAGTCGCCCGATTCCGGCACCAAAACCACAACGACGGCATCGCAGGTATTTATTATATCAAGTTCGACCTGTCCGACTCCGACCGTTTCAATAAGTACAAAATCAAAACCGAACGCGTCGAGCGCAATAGTGACATTATTGGTTGCACCGGCCAAACCGCCGGTCGAGCCGCGGGTAGCCATCGAGCGGATAAAGACCGAACCATCGGATGGCATATCGTGCATTCTGATTCTGTCACCTAATAGCGCCCCGCCGGTAAAAGGCGAGGATGGATCGACAGCAATGATCCCGACCTTGTTTCCTTCGGCCGCTAACATTTTTGAGATTTCATTGACAATGGTAGATTTACCGGCCCCGGGAGGACCGGTAAAACCAATTTTTATTGCACGACCAGATTTTGGATACAGCTTGGCCAGAAGTTTTTTATAGTTCTCTTCCCGGTTTTCGATATACGAAATAATTCTGGCCAGAGCCGAGAGATCACCGTCTAATAATTTTTCAAGAACAGTCACGGGACTATCCTAATATGTTGCCTCGCCGGAGGCCAGTTTGATCGCCTTCAAGCGAAGCTGTATTCTTGTATGGCCTTCCCAGGTATTGTACTCAACGACATGAACCAGATCAACCAGACAACCGCGTCCGGTCAGGTTATTGATCCAATCGCCAAAACCAAAACCAATAACATCAAAGACCGCTTCACCCTTGCGAACTTTCATCTTTAGATGATTTTTCCCAACGCAATAGGCCTGACCAACTATCTCACAGTTGCGGGTTAGAAAGACCGGCCGCATGTTCTGTGGGCCGAATGGTGCAAACGTCTCCAGAGTATCAAGAAGCTCGTTGTTTATCTGGGTCAGTTCGATTTCGGCATCGATATTTAATTTTGCCAGCAGATCGTCTGAGGTCAGGTGATCCTGCGACACTTCTTTCATTTTTTCGCGGAAAGCTTCAATATTTTTTGGATCAATTGTTAACCCGGCCGCATATTTATGTCCGCCATATCGCAAGAGTAGATTTTCACATTCCTTGAGAGCGTTGCAGAGATGAAATCCTGGAATAGATCTCGCCGATCCTTTGCCTTCGCCATTATCGTCGGCAATCATTATTGTCGGGAGATGATATTTTTCGACCAGTCGACTGGCGACAATCCCAATAACCCCCTGATGCCACCCTTCTGACGAGAGGATAATTGCCTTATCATTTTCCAGATCGACTACTTCACGAATCTGTTCCAACGCTTCGTTGAGTGTTTTTTCGTCAATATTTTTTCGGCGCTGATTGTCCTTATCGAGGGTTCTCGCGATTTCAGAAGCGGCCCGTTCATCTTTGGTCGTTAAAAGTTTGACTGCGCTGACAGCATCGCCCAGTCTTCCAATGGCATTGATACGAGGGGCCAGAATAAAGACAACCTGCCCGGTTCCAATCTTTTTACCCATCAGGCCTGAAACAAA
>DAOUVS010000080.1 GCA_030667525.1 Candidatus Zixiibacteriota bacterium
CAGAAATAATTCTTAATGATCTTGCTCCCCAAAAAGCTGTCAAGCCAACCAATTTGGATAAACTCGATTTGCTGACTGCCGGAAAAATGGCTGACAATACTTCGGAACTTGTAAAAGCATCTAATGTTCATCGAATTATTGAGGAAATGAAATTTTATTATGATACTATTATAGTTGATTCGCCGCCTCTGATTCCGGTGATGGACACCTTAATATTTGTTGAGGAATTTGACGCCGTTTTACTTGTGGTCAAGGCCGGAGTTACTCAAAGAGCGATTGTCAGCCGCGCTCGCGACCTGTTGGCCCATCATAATGGGAAATTGGTTGGTGTTATAATGAATAATATGAAGAACTCGTTGCCCTACTATTATAACCAAAATTATTATGGCTATAATTATAAATCTTCGGAAAAATAACAGTTTCGACCAGCCAGACATTAGAAAATTAGAAATATAATGTTTACTAATATTCTAACAGTTGATCTGGAAGACTGGTTTGTCGTTGAGAATTTAAAGCAGAATATAAGTTCCGACCAGTGGGATCAATTACCATCCAGAATTGAAAATACTACCCACCATTTGCTTGAAATGTTTGATAATTATAATGTTCGGGCAACATTTTTCGTCCTTGGCTGGATAGCCGAAAGATCACCGAATTTGATTAGTGAAATCGCCGGGCTTGGACATGAAGTTGCCTGTCACAGTTATAGCCACACGCGGGTCGATCAGCTTGGCGAAGAAGCGTTCAGAGATGACACGCGGCGGGCAATGGATGCTATCACTAAGGCAACTGGTATTATACCGATTGGGTATCGAGCACCGAGTTGGTCAATTAACTCATCGATTCCATGGGCCTTTGAAGTTTTGGCTGAACTTGGATTTAAATATGATTCCTCGATTTTTCCGATAAAGCATGATATTTATGGTGAATCATCGGCTCCCAGCAAGATATTCAGAAAGAAAATGGAAAGCGGGCGCTCCATCTTTGAGATACCGGCTTCAACAATCAAATTTTTTGGTAAAAATCTGCCGGTTTGCGGCGGCGGCTATCTAAGGCATTCTCCATATTGGTACACAGCCAAAATGGTCAGAAAGCTTAACGAAGATAATCAGCCGGCCGTAGTATATATGCATCCCTGGGAAATCGATGAGGAACAGCCGCGGGTGGAAGGAATGAGTATATTTCAGAAATTCAGGCAGTATGGCTCAATATCGATTTTTCGAAAAAAAATTGAAAAATTGCTTGGGGAATTTGATTTTATCACAGCGGCTGATTATGTTAATATAGTTGCTAGAAGAAAGATAGGATTTGAAAAATGAACGCAAATGGAAAAGTTGCCGTATTAAAAACCGATTCAGCAAATATCTTAAATGATTACAGGAAATTGCTTGAGCTGGTTGATTATAAATCAATTCTGGATATTGACAAAGAAGTCATAATAAAACTAAATCTATCATGGACAAAATATTTTCCGGCTTGTTCTTCTCAACCCTGGCAGGTTGAAGGAGTTGTTAAGACATTTACCGAAGACGGGTTTCCTCTCGATAAAATTGTGCCGGTAGAAAATAAAACGGTTGTCACTAATCCGATTAAGGGTGCGCAAAATAATCTCTGGATGCCGATTTTAAAAAAGTATGGCCTCGGTTTTACACCGCTGCCGGATGTCGAGTGGACTGTCTATAATTTCAAAGAAAAACTCATGAAGCTCAATGATATATTTCCGGAGGGAATTCAGATTCCGAAAATGTATATTGGCAAACAGATCGTTCATCTTCCGACGGTTAAAACGCATGGTCACTCAACAACAACCGGAGCCATAAAAAATTCTTTTGGCGGGCTGCTTAAAGAGGTCCGTCATTACGCTCATAAATATATGCATGAGGTTCTGGTTGATCTGATGATTATGCAAAAAGAGCTTCATCCCAATATTTTGGCTGTGATGGATGGCACTGTTTGCGGAGATGGTGCCGGGCCAAGAACTATGATCCCCCGCGCCAAAAATTTTATTCTTGCTTCGAGCGATTCGGTCGCGATCGATTCGATTGCGGCAAAAATGATGGGTTTTGACCCAATGAGTATTCCTTATATTAGAATGTGCCATGAACGCGGACTCGGGATCGGAGAACCTTCTGAGATCGAAATAGTTGGATATGATGTCTCAAAGGTAGATTTTGGATTCAAAACCAAACGTTCTTTTGTTATTTGGGGAGATCAGCTTCTGCGCAAAGGACCGCTTAAGTTTCTGGAAAAAATCGCTTTGCATTCTCCGCTGGTTGTCTGGGCTCCTATGGCGAGTAATATTTATCATGACTGGTTGTGGTATCCCACGGTGGGGAAATCCATAATAAAGGAGTTTTCATCGACCGAGTGGGGACAATTGTTTAAAAAATATAAGAATTCCTAAGATATTACCGTTTGTAATTTTAGCAAAGAAAAAACAATTAAATATTGACTATCGGTGTATAATTTATAAATATTTGGAAAACAAAAATATTGGAGGAGATAAGATGTTTAAAAGGCTATTGATTACTTTTATCGTCTTGGTATTAGCCGTTAATATTGCCGGTGCCAGGAAAACAAGTAAGGCGGGCAAAATTACAGATGGTACCTATACCGATGCCAAGTATAATTTTAGTTTTAGTATTGGTAGTGATTGGGACACTTCAATAAAAAAAGGGAAAAAGCCGGTTCGAATTACTCTTATTAAAAAGGAGTATGATATTCCAATGCATTTCTCTCATGCCCCAACCTATACAACGATTCCAAAAATTACAATTTTCGCCGATACCTCATCTGTGAGTTTAAAACAGTTTGTCGATTCTTTGCTGGCCGATAAATATAAAACTTCTCAGAAAAAAGCTATTATGGCGGAATTTAAGTTGTTATATGGTGACTATACAGCTAAAAAGAATTCAAAAAAAATAATTGGTGATCTGGTTGGTCATAAGATTTCAGGCGAACAGAAATATTCAATCAGGGTTTCTTCGGCCGGTGCTGGTGGCGATGAAATGTCCGGTTCCTTTGGTGATTATGACGTGGTCTCAGATTTTTACGCAGGTTCGGTCTTTTTTGCCAAACAGGGAAATACAATTGTAATGATGCATTTTATATGCGAATCAAGATATTTTGATATGCTGGATCTTGATTTTGAAAAAATAATCAAGACCTTCAAATTTGGTGAATCTCAGGAAAAAGAATAAAAATTGAATATAGCCGTCTGATTGTTTTTATTAATTGGAAATAATAAATAAATACCGGCGACAAAGAATTTTCATGAACCCTCCAAGGAGGAAATATGTGGGTTTTTAGATCCTTTCTTATATTAGTGATTATTGGAATCATTCTTGGCTTTGCACTATCGAATAGCGGGCTGGAACAAAAGGTCGATATTGACCTTATCTGGACCCAAAGGTATGATGTCCCGATATTAACGGTGGTTCTCTGGTCGTTTATTTTAGGAGCGCTGGTTTCATGGTTGCTGTTTGTTTCTGTCTATCTTAAACAATCGACGCAGTTAAATAAGGCTAATCGGGAGATCAAAGGTTACAAAGATGAGGTTACGGCATTGAGAAACAGGCCTATTGAGGAGACAAAAAACCTGCTTGATAAAAAGAACGGTCTCAGGGAGTAGCAAATGGAGACATTATTTATTGTATTTCTGTTAGCCGTTCTGGCTTTGATAATTATCTATTTCTATTTTGATAGACACCGTAAGGTAAAAAAAGGGAAGGATTCCCAACCTTATATCGAGGGATTGAGAGCGCTTCTGGAGGGCAAAGACGAATTAGCTTTTAGCAAGTTCCGTGACGTTGTTTCCGAAGACAGTTCCAATATCGATGCTTATATTCGAATCGGCAATATTCTCCGCAAGTATGAAAAATTCGAAAATGCCCTGCAGGTTCATAAAGATTTGACTTTAAGGCACGGGCTGGATAACTCTCAAAAAGTGACCGTTCTTGATTCAGTGGCCGAAGATCAAATGAAATTAAATAATTTTCAGGCGGCCAAAGATGCTTTGCTTGAGGCAATCAGGCTTGACGGAAGCGACCTGCGGTTGACCAAAAAGCTTATTAAGGTTTTGTTGAAACTTGAAGATTGGGATGCTGCTTTTGAGATCAAGCAGAAACTTTCCAAATCGTCAGCGGATGAAAAAAATGATGGTAAACTTGCAGTCTACAAGTTTTTTCAGGGACGAAAACTGTTTGACAAGAAGAAATATCATGATGCCCGCTTAGCTTTCAGAGAGGCTATTCATATTAGTTCTGGATGTGTTCCGGCCTATATCTGGATTGGCGATTCGTATGTTGCCGAGAACAGGTTAGAGAATGCGGTGACTATTTGGAATGAGATGTTAAAGGCGGTACCTGAGGAAGCTTATCTTGTTCTGGAAAGGCTTGAAAAAACACTTTTTGAATTGGGAAAATTCGGGGCGATCTCAGATATTTGTAGGGACATCCTGTCAGTTTCAACTAACAATCTCGATGCTCGTTTGACGTTGGCTGAATATCACAATAAAAAGGGCGAATACCCTTTGGCTATTGAGCATCTCCGAGTAGCAGCAGATAATCATCCCGATTCGTTCCGACCGGTTCTGGAGCTATCCAGGCTTTATCTGGCGACCGATGAAAAAGAGAAAATAAAACAATTATTAGATGGCTGGTCAAGGAGACGGGAATCAAGAGAGCTTGAATTTCGGTGTCGGGTTTGCGATTATAAATCTACAGAAAAAATATGGCTTTGTCCTTCGTGTCAGACCACAAATAGCTTTGTAAGATAATGTTTCAGGTTTTAATAATTCTATTCATCTCGTCTGTATTATTTTCTTCTGTAGTATCCTCACCAATTGATGATATGATTAAAAAAGGCCGGATCGAAGAAGCGCGGCAGGAAATTGACCGGCTTTCGACGGCATCTTTACGCAATGGTAACCTCTTGCATTTTCAGGCACTTATTGAAGAAGATGGTGAATCATCCCTAAAATTCCTTGAGGCTGCATCTGGAGCCGGGTTATCTCCCGAATTTTTGGAGGAAAATACTTTTAAAATGGCCTTGTACTATATGGCCGACGGGGATTATAAAAAATTGGAGACAACCGCATCGGCATATTTGCAATGGTGGGAGAACGGACTTTATCGTTCCGATATGCTCAGAGCCGAGGCTTATGCCAATCAGAATGGGAATGATAAAGAGCGAGCTAATCGACTCCTCGGAAATCTGATAAACGAAAATGAGGGAACACCAATTGGTGCGATTGGTTTACTTGATCGGGCGGTATCGCTCTATGATAAAAAGGCTTATATTCAGGCCCAAAAAATTTGTCGTCAGTTGGCCAATAGTCGCTTCGAAGATGTGATTGCGCCGGCATTGTATATGTTGTCATATTATTCCATAGAACAAAATAGAACCGATGATGCCATTCTTTATTATAACCTTCTCAAGGAAGGTTACCCCAATGCAATTGGTCTGGATGATCTGGTTGATAAATTTATCGGAATTGATAATAATGATAAAAACCGGGCCGCCGAGGAAATAACCGGCACCTTTTATTCGGTTCAGGTTGGGGTCTTTTCGGTCAGCGAAAATGCGAGGGCATCGTCCAAAGCTATGAAAAAATACGGCAAAAAAGTGGACATAGAAGAGAAGAAGATGTCCGATAAAGATTATTATGTCGTTTATGTCGGCCGTTTTAAATCAACCGATGAGGCAATCGGATTCAAGGCGATTTTAGAAAAATCGGAAAATGAAGCGTTTCAGGTTGTAGCGAGATGACTCCATCCGCGCCAAACGGCGATGGCCTTTCGCCTCTGATGCGCCAGTATAATCAATTCAAAACACAATATCCCGACAAAATCCTGTTTTTTAGAATGGGAGATTTTTATGAGATGTTCGGCGATGATGCTGTCAAAGCGGCACCGATTCTTAATATTGCCTTAACGACTCGGGGGCATATTAACGGCAAGAAGATCCCGCTGGCCGGGGTTCCGCATCATGCGGCCGAAAAATATCTGACCAGGCTGATTAATGCTGGCGAAAAGGTTGTAATTGTCGAACAGGTAGAGGACCCCAAACTGGCCAAAGGAATTGTTAAGCGGGATGTGGTAGAGATTATTACGCCGGGGACATCAACTATTGAGGGTACCCTTGATGATACCAGTCATTATTATCTCGCCTCACTTCATATTGGTAAAAAATCAGAAATAGGTTTGGCTCATATTGATTTGTCAACCGGTCGCTTTATTATTGATGAGGGTACACCTGATAAAATATTTGAGAAACTTCGGGTCCTGTCGCCAAGAGAAATCCTTTTTTCAAATGAACACAAGGAAAATGAGATCATTCTGCTGTTGGGAAAACAATCAGATTTTAATCTGACCGGTTATGAAGAATGGAACTTTGACTATAAAACCGCAACTCGTGAACTGTGTGATTTTTTTGGTGTCAATACGCTTGATGGTTTTGGGGTCTCTGAATTTAAAAATGGACTAATCGCCGCCGGGGCGATTTACCGCTATCTTTTGGAAAATAATAGAAATAGACTCGATCATATAAGAAAAATTACCATATCTGATTCTGACCATCATATGATGCTTGACTATAACAGTATTCGAAATCTTGAGTTGATCAAAAATCTGTCAGAAAACAGCGAGAAGAATTCGTTGTACTTTTCGATGAATCGAACCTGCACCCCGGGAGGAGCGCGCCGGCTAAAAGAGAATATTCTACATCCATATAAAAAATTAAAACCTATTGTCTATCGTCAGCAGGGGGTTGCGGAACTGTTCAAAAAGCGCGATCTGGCCGTTGAGCTGCCGACCCTCCTGAAAAAATTGCCGGATATGGAGCGGTTGTCCGGGCGGCTTGGTATGCGGAAAATAAATCCGAGGCAATTGGCACATCTCAGTCTTGGTTTGACCTCAGGCAATATAATTATTGAAAAGTTAAAAGATCTAAAGTCAGATATACTTTCCAATATTTCCAAAACCTATCCCAATTGTAGCAGTTTAATTGATTTGATTTCATCGGCCTTGACCGATGAACCGCCATTGGTTTCGAATAAAGGCGGTCTTCTGAAAAAAGGATATTCCGATGAACTCGACAGCCTAAAAGCATCGATTTCGGGTGCCAAAGAATATATCGCATCGCTCCAGAACAGTGAGAAGGAAAAAACCGGGATACCTTCATTGAAGGTCGGATATAACAAAGTGTTTGGTTATTTTATTGAGATTACCAAAATGCATCAGGATAAAGTACCGGATAATTATATCAGGAAGCAGACTTTGGTCAATGCCGAACGGTATATCACTCAGGAGCTTAAAGAAAAAGAGGATTTAATATTCGCCGCTGAGGAGAAGATCTTTTCACTTGAGGAAAAACTATATACTAAATTGGTTGATCAGACAGCGGAATCACTTGAGGATCTCATATTGGCTTCTGAGTGTCTGTCAGAGATCGACTTGATCACTTCTTTGGTAAATCTCGCCCACGAAAAAATGTATTGTTGTCCTGTGTTGAATGAGGGGACGGAGATCGAACTCGTCGGGGGACGGCACCCGGTTATTGAAGACCTGTTGCCCCCGAGCAGTTTTATTTCAAATAATCTGAAACTCTCTGATAATAAAAATAGAATAATGATCCTGACCGGTCCCAATATGTCAGGAAAGTCAACGTATTTAAGACAGATTGGGTTGATTGCCATCATGGCACAAATTGGTTCCTTTGTTCCAGCCGAAGCGGCCAATATCGGTCTGGTTGATCGGGTCTTTACCAGAGTGGGAGCTATTGATAATCTTGCGCGAGGGCAATCGACATTTTTAGTTGAAATGATAGAGACATCGAATATACTAAACAACGCCACCGAGTCGTCGTTGATCCTTCTCGATGAAGTCGGCCGCGGAACATCAACTTTTGATGGTTTATCTATTGCCTGGGGAGTGGTGGAATATCTTAATGAGATGATTAAGGCAAGGACAATATTTGCAACTCATTATCATGAATTGACCGGCATGGCTGACTTGTTTGACAAAATTGTCAATTTTCAAGTGGCGGTGAAACGATATGAAAATCAAATTGTCTTTTTGCATAAAATAATTCCAGGCGGGTGCGATGACTCTTATGGAATTGAGGTGGCCAGATTAGCCGGGATTCCGCGAAAAACGATCAGCCGGTCGCGGGAAATTTTGAAGCTTCTTGAATCGGGAAAATTTTCGCAGTCGGAACTTGCCCGTGGAGTCCATAAAAATATTATGCAGCATTCATTGTTTGATCAAAAAGTCTCTCCGGTGGAAGATGAAATAAAAGAGGTCGATATCAACAATGTTACCCCAATGGATGCCCTGAGATTGCTGGGGAAACTCAAGGAGATGCTTGATAATGACCAGTAACAATCAAATTGGCAAAAGATGGATCAGGCCTCTTCCCGAGAGATTAATAAATAAAATAGCCGCCGGTGAGGTTATTGAACGACCTGCTGCCGTCCTTAAGGAGTTGTTGGAAAACTCACTTGATGCCGGAGCGACTCGAATTGATATCGCGGTCGAAAAATCGGGACTAAAATCTATCACAGTTGTGGACGATGGCTGTGGAATTGATGCCGATCAGATTGAAATCGCTTTTTCACGTCATGCCACAAGTAAAATTAGAGATTTTAATGATCTCGAAGAACTAATGAGTTTTGGGTTCAGGGGCGAAGCTCTGCCGTCAATCGGTTCGGTTTCAAAAACAAGGATGATTTCTAGAACAGCCGATTCCGATGATGGTCGTGAATTGATTATTGAAGGTGGCGTTTTACAAAGTGTCAAGGCGGTGGCAGCGCCGATCGGAACTAAAATAGAAGTTATGGATCTTTTCTATAACACTCCGGCGCGTCGTAAATTTTTAAAAACTGAGACCACCGAGGCGCGTCATCTGACCAGAACGGCGACTGCGATGGCTCTTTCTGTTCCGGGAGTCAGATTTAGTTATTCACTTAATGGCCGCAGACTTTTTCTTCTTGGCAAAAACGCTGACTTAATGCAAGCGAGGGTGGCCGAGTTACTCTTTGGTAAAGAAAACACTCCTTTGTTAGAGGTGAAATATGATTCGGATAAACTGAATATTTCCGGATACCTGAGTTTCCCCGATAGCTGCCGCCGCAACCGCAACGGTTTGTATATGTATATAAACCGCCGCTATATATTTTCACCGACCTTGTTTCATGCTATCACAGCCGGGTATGGCGAACTTTTAGCGCGTGGACATTTTCCGGCTGGGGCGCTATTTTTGGATATCGATCCGAAACGGGTTGACGTTAATGTTCATCCAACCAAGGCCGAAGTTCGTTTAGTTGAGGAAAGACAGATCCACGACCTGCTCTATCAGGTCATAAAAAAATCATTACGGGGTTCGCTGGGATTGCCCTCGGCATCAACTGCAGTTGAGATAAGATCAGCAGAAGAAAATTACACCGCCGCCGAGGCGATCAGACGCTTGAAAAACTTTATGCCTGACAAAGATATTAATAATGCCCCCGATATGATGGACAAACTATATGGTAACCAAAAAACAGATTCATCTAACCAAGCGCCGGAGTCGATTAATCAGGAATCTGAAGATACGATAAAATATATTAATGTGGCGGCAGATGATACAGTTGAAACCAAATCTGGTTCTGAAACAATTCGGTATCTCGGGCAACTTTCACGTCTGTATCTGATATTTATTTCGGGGGATGAGTTATTAGTAATAGATCAGCATACGGCACATGAACGAGTGCTGTATGAAGAAAATCTCAAGGCGATTGAATTGGGAAAATCTATCTCACAAAATCTTTTGTTCCCGATTAATATTGAACTTACTCCTGAACGATTTGCCGTCTATGAAGAAGCGTCCGAGATATTGACGAGCGCCGGAATTATTTCCCAGCCGTTTGGGGCAACAACGGTGATGCTCACTGCGGTTTCGGCTTCATTGACCAAAAAATCTCCTGAGAAAATATTTGAGGAGATATTGAGTGATGTCGAAAATCTTCATAATGGTGGTGAGGAATTGACGAAGGCGGTGGCTCAATCGATAGCCTGCCGAGCAGCCATCATGTCTGGTGATGTTATAACCGCAGAAGAGGCAATTGGGCTTTATCGAAGATTAAAAACAGTCGATAATAAGCATTGCTGTCCCCATGGCCGTCCGGTAACCTTAAAACTTACAAAAGATGAACTCGATAAAAAATTCGGCCGAAAATAATTCGGATCAGACGCTGATTCCGATTATGGTTGGTCCGACCGCTTCGGGTAAAACAACGGTTGCCACCGAATTAGCCGATAGCTATCCGCAGATTGAAATTATCTCGGCCGACTCACGGCAAATATATAAGGACTTAGGTATCGGAACCGATAAACCATCGGCTGAAATGATAGCCAAATACAAATTTCATCTGGTTGATTTTGTCGAACCGGGGGAGAGATACACCGCTTTTGACTTTGTCGAGGATAGCAATAAAATTATTGACACCGTTATCGATAAAGAAATTGTCCCGCTTATATGCGGCGGAACTGGTTTGTATATCAGATCGCTGGTTGAAGGTATAGTTGAATTACCTGATGACGATTTTTCATACCGAAGTCAACTCGAAGAAGAAACGATAACCAAAGGGCCCAAATATCTGTTTGAGAAGCTGCAGGCGATTGATCCGGTTGAAGCAGAAAAGGTGCATCCTCATAATATTAAAAAAATCATTCGGGCGCTTGAAATATATCACCTTACCGGGAAACCAAAATCGGAATTTCTGGCACATGATCAAGATGACAAAAGTAAATACAAATATAAAATATTCTGCCTGAATCCACCCAGAGAAATATTGTATGAAAAGATTAACGCCCGGGTAGATGTTATGATAAAATCCGGCCTTCTCAATGAAGTCAAGCTGCTCATAAAAAACGGCCAAAAAGAGGCGGTACAGAAAGTCAATGTTATCGGCTACAATGAGTTATTCAGATATTATGATAACGAGATTTCTCTTGAGACAGCGGTAAATTTGATCAAACAAAACAGCCGCCGTTACGCCAAAAGGCAGATTACCTGGTTTACCGGAACCAAAAACATAAATTTCTATGATTCTGCGGATAGTCTGAGGGCTGATTTGGAGCGGTTTTGGGCGCAATAAATAAAACCTTGACATATATTTCCCATTTTTAGTATATATGACAACAAGTTAGAGAGTTTTTGCGTAAAGTATAAAAAGGAAACTCCGATAATATTGGGAGTAGAGAGAACTTATAAACTATTGAAAGATAACATGAAACAAATGAAAAAAACTTCAATTGCGGTACTTTCCCTCACAATTTTATCGCTCCTGTTTAATTCCTGCACAAATCCGAATCTAAAAAAATCGACCGATGAGGCGGCCAAACCTAAAGAATCGACCACTTATGAGGCTCATGTCAAACAGACTGAGGCCAGAGAAACCGATGATGGTCGCATTATTCTTGACCGGCTCGGTGAGATACCATCGATGTCAATAGATGATGCCGATGTGCACGACGTTTCTGTTGCGATTGATGATTATGTGTGGAGACAGTTAAATCTTTCTCATGAATATTATCTGATGGGTGTTCTCGCCAATAGCGAGACCATCTGGGATGAAGCGCAATACTA
>DAOUVS010000342.1 GCA_030667525.1 Candidatus Zixiibacteriota bacterium
AAGGAATCGAAACAGATATTTGAGAAGAAGAAAGACAGTTATAATAATATAGAGGCAGAATATTTAATCAGTTCCTGCCCCTCTTGTCAGATGAAAATAAGGGCTGAGATGGGGGACAAGTTTAATGTAGTGCACCCAATTGAAATCCTTGCCGCCAGAATTAAAAAAGATTGAACTGTCTCAAGATTATTTTGTTAGGAATAGAATATGGATAATAAAGAGAAGAAAAAAAAGGGATTGTTAATTGTCTATACCGGCGATGGAAAAGGAAAAACCACCGCCGCGCTTGGGATGACAGTTCGTGCGGTCGGATATGATTGGAAAATCTGGATATTTCAATTTATCAAAGGTTCCTGGAAATATGGAGAACTGGAAGGTCTGAAAAAGCTGGCGCCGAATGTCGAACTGGAAGTTCTTGGGGCCGGTTTTGTTGGAATTATCGATGATACCAAACCGATTGAGGAACATCGGCGGGTCGCCAAGGAAGCGATTGAAACGGTTGAAAAGAGAATCAAATCCGGGAATTATGATTTGGTCATATTGGACGAACTTAATGTTGCCGTTTCGCTCGGTCTGGTGACTCAGGATGAGGTCGAATCAATTCTCAATAATAAACCGGAAGGTTTGACTTTAGTGATTACCGGTCGTGGTGCGACACAATGGTTGATTGATCGGGCCGATCTTGTCACCGAAATGAAAGAGATCAAACATCCGTATCAGCAGGGAATCCTGGCTCAAAAAGGTATCGATTTTTAGATATGTTTTTTGATAATATCTGTTATTAGCACGATCCCAAGCTTATTGCCAATTTCCGGCAGCAAAAATTGCGTTTCCAATAATTAAGCTGGTGATTATCATGACAATTTCTATCTTAATAATAGAATTTGTTACCGAACTAACCGGGAACATTTGTGTTGACAGCAGGTTATGTAATATATTTTAATTATTATGAATGGTTTGTGATAATATTATATAACTGTAAAGGATGGACTGATGGCAGAAAAAGAATATGACATTGTTATTGTTGGTGGCGGTCCCGGCGGCTTAACGGCCGGATTATATGGAGCCCGAGCAAATCGCAAAACTATTTTAATCGAGAAATATATGCCGGGCGGTCAGATTGCCAATACCGAAGAGATCGAGGATTACCCCGGTTTTGAGCATATTTCGGGTGCCGATTTGGCGATGAAGATGACCAACCATGCCAAAAGTTTTGGGCTGGAAGTTATTTCTGACGAAGTCAAAGAAATTTATGTCGAAGGCGATTATCGCAAAGTTGCCTGCGCTTCGGGTGATATTTATTCTGCAAGAACGGTTATCATTTCGACCGGTGGTTCGCCCCTTCTTCTTAATGTTCCCGGTGAAAAGGAATTTTTGGGTCGCGGTGTATCTTATTGCGCTATATGCGATGGCGCCTTTTTCAAGGAACAGGTGATTGCAGTTGTTGGTGGAGGAGATGCCGCTGTTGAAGAGGCGATGTATCTTACCAAATTTGGAAGTAAGGTGATTTTGATTCATCGCCGCGATGAATTAAGGGCCCAGAAAATTATTCAGGAGAGGGCCTTTAAAAACAAGAAAATGGAGTTTATTTGGGATTCGGTGATTGAAACAATCAATGGGGGCGACAGGGTCAATTCAGTTACCATAAAGAATGTCAAAACTGGCGCAATCTCAAATCTGGATGTTGGAGCGGTGTTTGTTTTTATAGGTTTTGTTCCCAATTCCAATGTCACCCGTGAGCCTTTGAAAAAAGATGAAGGCGGGTATATAGTTACAGATTTTAAGATGGAAACCTCTACCCCTGGTATTTATGCCTGTGGCGATGTTAGAAGTCAGCTTGTCCGGCAAATTACCAATGCTGTTGGCGATGGAACTACTGCGGCTGTAGCTGCTGAAAAATATATGGAAGAAAAAGGGTGGTAAAGACCAAAGAAGTAGAATAGTATAAAACAATAATAAGGAGATAT
>DAOUVS010000245.1 GCA_030667525.1 Candidatus Zixiibacteriota bacterium
ACAAATGCGATCATCGGAAGCCGTTGAAAATAGAAAGCGCACATCGGTAAAGAAACAAACTGGGCAACAACACTTATAATTAATGGAAAAATCAGAAATTTATAATACAGTCGATTATGAATGGGTCTTAAATGCCGGGTGACTATTGGCGTTAGAAAAATCAACCCCCAGGCGGTCGCAAACGACAATTGAAATCCAACATCAAAAAATTCGGTAGGTTTAATCAATAAAATGATTAGAGCGGTCGTCGCTATAATATTATTCAGATCTATTTTCCTTTGGAGGGCTTGCCCCAACAGAATCAGCGAGGCCATTATCGAGGCCCGAACAACCGATGGCTGGTTGTATGATAAAAGAGTGAAGACCAAAACAACGCCGAGCAAAAAGATAGTTCGGTTCCGTGCTTTCATCGGTGAGGCTCTTAATAGAAAAATGAATACCAGCAGAACCAATGCAACATTGGAGCCGGAAACGGCCAGTAAATGCAATGTTCCGCTGTCTCGAAATAGTTGATATATATCGACCGGGATATCTCTGGTTTCGCCAATCAAAAAGCCGGAGGCCAGCGCCGCCGAATGCGGTGACAGAGTTTCCTTGAACGTATCGCCAATTGCTTTTCTCAGTTTGTCAATCAGTCGCATATAGTATCCGGTTCCTGCCTGGTCAACCATAACTGAGTATTGATTCGGCAGATAGGCGGAGGCAAAAACATTTTTCAGATTCAGATACCTTTGGTAATCAAACCCCGATGGGTTTTTCCCGCCCTTAATAGAATATAGGGAAGTTTCAAACTGTAAGCGGTCACCAAACTGAAACCGGGTTGTTTCGGTTCCAATATTAAGGATGATGCGACCGGATGTTCTGATTGTTTCACCCTGCTGCCGAAGCGAATCAACATCAATATAGATACTTGTTCGATGTTCCCTGAGAATTGGCCAGTCATCGACAGTACCAAAAATCTGATATTTTTGATAGCTATCAGTGAAATGAATAATATGCCGGGGCGGAAAAGTTTTATAGCGAAATGAAAAACCAAAGGCCGACAGCATAATCAAAGCGAGCAAAACAGCCGAGCAGGTAGTAATGTTATTGTTCTTATAATATGAGGCGATTGCAATCGGAAACATTACCAGAGATAAGACAAGATAAAACCAGGCCGAGATTGCAACATTATCGGCCAGAATAATCCCGGTTACCACCGCACCTAATATTATTACCGCCGGATATTTTCTGACCATATAATTCCTAGACAGATTTATGTTTTCTAAAAATCATCCTGAATAATCTATTTGTCTCATCGAGTTGTAATATCTTTGAGAAAATAAGATATAAAATCCCGATCCCAAATATCTGGCAGGCGACAATTAGCATCTTTCCGGTGATACCATCAAAGTTAAAATAGATTGCGCTGAAATCTATCACATTAATAATGTAGTAAGATGTTACCGCCGCAAAGATCATTCTTATCAAACCAGAAAAAACGGTAAAAAATCTCAAATCCGGGATTTTCTTTTTCAGATTAAACAGCAACAGGGCAAAATTTAATATTCCGGCCACCGATGTTGCCATCGCCAAACCGGCAAAACCCCAGATAGGGATAAAGGCAAAATTAAGACCGAGATTCAAAGCAACGGTAAAGATAGAATACTGCATCGGTCGTTTGGCATCGCCCATCGCATAATATGCCGGAGCGGTTACTCTAACCCCGGCAAATCCGATTAAGCCGAGAGCGTAAAAAAACAGGGCGAACGAAGTATTCGAGGTCGCTTCGGCCCCGAACGCGCCCCGTTCATAAATCAACCTGACCAGATCATCACTGAAACCGGCCAGATAAACCGCCGATGGTATCACCAGAAACATGGTCAGACTAAGTGATTCATTAAATATTTTAACTAACTGATCTATCTGATTGCGGGCTACTTCTCCCGATAGTTTTGGCAGCGCGACGGTCCCAACCGCCACCGCAAAAACACCAAGCGGGAAATGCATTAAGCGATAAGCAAAATTCAAATATGACATCGCCCCTTCAATTAGAAGCGAGGCCAAAAGAGTGTTAACCAGAATATTAATTCGTGAGGCCGACAGCCCCAGAATCATTGGTGCTATCAGTCGAACAATACGGCGAATACCTTTATCGGCCAGCTTAAGAGAAAATTTGAATCGAAATCCAATATTCAAAAGCGATGGTATCTGAAAGACCATCTGTCCAATTCCGCCGACTAATACACCCAGAGCCATAGTATAAATAGGAATATCAAAATAGTTATAAAGAATAACCGGGGACAAAATCATCCCGATATTAAACAAAGCCGGTGATAATGCCGGGATACCAAATTTGCCCACAGAATTTAAAATTCCCATAAAAACCGCCGAGATTGAGACCATCAGCAGATAAATGAACATTATCCGGGTAAGATTAATTGTTAATTCAAATTTGGCCGGATTGGTTAAAAAGCCTTTAGCCGAGATAAAAACCAGTTGTGGGGAAAAGAGAATTCCAAGAGCCACAACGATTCCAACTATCAATAAAAGCGCCGAAATGGTTAAGGCAGCCAGCCGAAAAGCCTCTTCTTTTCCCTCTTTGACCAACTTTTCCTTAAAAACCGGGATAAATGCCGAGGAAAGAGCCCCTTCGGCAAACAGATCTCGAAAAAGGTTGGGAATCCTGAAAGCGGCCACAAAACAATCGGTAGCCATTCCGGCCCCAAAGAAGTAGGCCATCACCTGCTCCCGCACCAGCCCTAAAACCCGCGAAAGGGCGGTGGCGGAAGATACTTTAGTGGCCGATGAGGCCAATGTCGGTTCTGTATGTTTTCCCATTGACAAACTTATTATAATACATATATTGTCAACCTAAAATAAGAAAGTTTGAAAGGAAAAGATATTGCCTTCTCACAAATCTTGTAAGAAAAGAATGAAAACGTCGCAAGGCGAGCGGATGCGTAATCGCGGTCTACGTTCGCGGATGACCAGGGCTATTAAAGAATTAAGAGCCTGTACAGATCATGCCGCGGTTGGCAGCAAGCTTAAAGATGCTATCAGCATCATTGATAAAGCTGCCCAGCATAATATTATTCATAGGAATAAAGCGGCTAACGACAAATCAAAGCTGACGTTATACACTAGCAGCCTAGCCAAATAGTTTTTATTTCATTCAAATTTAAGCCATCCCGCGCCTATGGTTCGGGATGGTTTATTTTTTTTGCTATCTATTAATTTACGAACTATCAGAAATAGAGATTAATACCTAATTGCTATTTTCTGACCAGATAGTTTAGAAGATAAACTCCGCCCTCAATATATTCGGTTTGCTGCGCCGTCAGGAACCCTTTCCTGACGGAATATATGCGAGGCAGATGTCCAGTTCAGAAAATCTGCTGTGTAGTTCTCGTAGAACGAAATTCCAGAAAAGGGAATAAACCCACCGCCAAGCGGTTGGGCTACCAAGAATCCCTAATTTGGTTCTTCATCATAATAAGATTATCCGATGGGTCGATCCGGTCGATTGGAATTGTATTGTCAAGAAATTCAATTAGATTCTTAGCCCTGTCAATATCGCCAATTTTCAAGAATTCCATTGCGAGGAATAAAAACGGACGGTAATAATTTTCGCTCGCCGATTTTGTGAACTTGTTCAGATTAATAGTATAATCATTATATCCGCGATAATTATAATTATTAACGACATTGTCAAAAATAAGTTCGATATTCATGGCTGGATTCTTGATTGGCAGGAGCTGCGCCAGCATGCCATCGTATCTTATATAATCCTGTAACCATAACGGAGGCTTGGTGAAATATATCGGACGTATCCATTTGTTGGTTTTCATAAGCTCAATAATAAACTGATCCTGTATCAAAAGAAAGCGCTTGACAACAGTCGGCGGTACGACAATAGCAACCGTATCGCCCAATGTATCGTTTGAACTTAGCTGAAAATCAGCATGATTAGCGTCGATTCTAAAGACAATTGTACTGTCTTTCCATTCGGGGACGTTGAGGTTGTCAATTTGCTCGTCTGTCCAACTAATCGGCAGATTTAGATCAATCTCTTCCACCTGTTTAATATACCAGGCGGTGTTGGTCAGACTTGTGCTGATAATTGTTATATCGGGACGGACTTTTTCAATCATATTCAAGTATGCCGGCGGCCAGTAATTGTCGCCCATCACAAATACTATTCCATTTGGTTCAGCTGTATTAAGAATGTTCATCCCGTAATCATGGGCGAAATATTTTTCCGAGCTATCGAGATTATTATAATTGTGCATGATTTGCATCAAGGGCAAACCAAGCGCGATCAAAATAAGCGCGCCGAGCGCAACTGGCTTTAATTTACCAAAATTCTTTATCGGGAGATAAATCAGCATAACCAGTCCGTAGCCAATAAATATGGTA
>DAOUVS010000281.1 GCA_030667525.1 Candidatus Zixiibacteriota bacterium
TATTCTCTGGGGGAGAAGCTATGAAGTTATATAAAATATCTCTGTTATCAGTAATCTGCCTTTTTGCCGCATTATCTATTTCGGTTTATGCAGATGAAAATAATATTCCAGCCAAAAATATCAGTGCCGAAAATTTCTTGACACCAGATGGCCGCTTTGATCTTGAAACGGTAAGAATGTCAGACTATCAGGGTTCGCTTGATATTTCCAGTTATGATATCAGTCTCGACCCAGTTACAAAAACACCAATAATGAAACAATCAAGTGTTACATCAGACCCCGACGATATCTACTGGTCGAATAAGATTTCCCCTTCGTTCCCAGGAATTGATGGAAGGATATTTGCATTAGCTGTCTATCAAGATAAATTAGTAGCTGGAGGTTCTTTTGGTATAGCAGGCAGCCATTTTACAAATAATTTAGCAATCTGGGATGGGATAGAGTGGACACCAATTGCGTCAGGTATTAAAGATTGGGTACGTGTCTTGGCAGTTTATGATAATAAACTAATAGTTGGCGGAGATTTTACTATCGGCAGTGGTGGACCGGCCAATTATATAGCGTCCTGGGATGGAACATCATGGAGTTCACTTGGATCAGGAATGAATAATCCGGTAGCCGCTATGATTGTTTATGATAACAAATTGATTGCGGGAGGCGATTTTACATCCGCCGGAGAAATAGACGCAAATAGAATTGCCTCGTGGGATGGTTCTTCATGGTCTTCGTTAGGGCAAGGCATGAACAAATGGGTCTATGATTTAGTAGTATTTGATAATAAGCTTATCGCTGGAGGATGGTTTACTGAAGCGGGTGGAATTTCTGTTAATTACATCGCCTCCTGGGATGGCAGTGTTTGGTCATCAATCGCATCAGGATTTAATGATTTAGTTTCTGCATTAGATGTCTATGAGAACAAGCTGATTGCGGGAGGCTTTTTTACAACTGCCGGTGGAAATTCAGCAAATCGAATAGCCAGTTGGGATGGCACCGAATGGTCGGCTTTGGGTACAGGATTAAATTCATACCTATATGATATTACGACTTATAATAATGTTTTGGTGGCAAGTGGGTCATTTATATGGGCTGGTTCAGCCAAAGTAAGTGGCATAGCTTACTGGGACGGTTCTTCATGGTATGCTTTTGGTCCGGGCAAGGGTGGAGTGATAGAATCATTAATCGAGTATAAAGATGATTTAATTGCCGGGGGATCATACTCTAATATTCATTCCTGGAATGGTTCAAACTGGTCAATTCTTGGTTCCGGAACAGATAATGCTGTAAGAGCGGTATATAATTATGATAACAATTTAATAGCCGGTGGCAATTTTTCGAAAATTGATAGTATATCCGCGTCGCGGATAGCTTCCTGGAACGGTTATCAGTGGTCATCATTGAGTGATAGTACAAACGGTTCTATTGCGACTCTTTCTATATATAATGATAAATTGATCGCGGCAGGATCATTCAATTCGATGGATGAAGTTTCGGCAAATTATATTGCAGGCTGGGATGGAACTGCGTGGGCTCCTTTGGAATCAGGAACGACTCAAAGTTTATATTCTTTGACAACTTATAAAAATGAGTTGATAGCGGGAGGCTATTATTTCGGAACAAGCAATATCGCCTCATGGAACGGCTATTCATGGTTTTCATTTGAACCTGGTGTAAATCATAGCGTCTATACTTCGATTATATATGATAATAAATTAATAGTTGCCGGCAAATTTACAACAGCGGGGGGGATTTTAGCAAATCATATTGCTTCATGGGATGGTGATTTCTGGTCTGCACTGGGAATGGGTGTGAACGATAATGTAAATACTATGGCAATTTATGATAATAAATTAATTGTGGGTGGAACATTTTCTGAAGCAGGTGGAATTCCGGCAAGCAGGATAGCCTCATGGGATGGAGATATGTGGTCTACTCTGGGAGCTGGATTATTTGAGTATGGTAGCGTTTCTGCTTTAACTATCTTTGACAATAAGCTTATTGCGGGTGGAAATTTCAGAACTGCCGGTGAAGTATCTGTAAACAATATTGCTTCCTGGGACGGATCATCATGGTCGCCGCTTGGCTCTGGAGTAAATGATGATGTACTGGCGCTGACTACTTTTAATGACAAGCTGATTGTCGGCGGAGTTTTTACGACGGCTGGTGGGAAAATTTCTGCCAATATTGCGCAATGGACCAAAAAAGATGAAACCGATATTGAAAATTCATTTACTGAAACCAAATTGCCGGAATATTACCAATTATATCAAAACCATCCGAATCCATTTAATCCAACAACAAAAATTGATTTTGCATTGCCAAAATCATCGGAGTGGAATATCACTATTTATAATATCATTGGTCAGGTTGTCGAGACATTTGAAGGTTTCGATGCCGCCGGTAAAGTAAGTGTTAGCTGGGATGCAACTAACTCTGCTTCAGGAATATATTTTTATCGTTTGTGGGCGGGCGATTTCGAAAACAGTAAAAAGATGGTGCTTCTGAAATAAAGTATTGTTAGGGCTATTTTTCTGATAGCTGATTTATTTCTTTACGCCCGCGGGAGAGATAGTTGGCCAGTTGAATATATGAGTTTAGTTTTAGTTCCATACTGTCCGCTTTCTCAGGGTAAATATCTTTCAAATCATTTTCCAAATATAATGTATCTTTTAGGTCATACAGTTTTTTGAAAATATCTATCTGGTGAAAAAGAAAAGACGAACCCTCGATCAAGCCTATTTTCTCACCCTCGGTAATTACGGCAAATCCTGAATCATCTTTATCAAGCGCTAATAGATCTCGTCCCCAACTATAATGAGTTGTTTCGAGATTTAACAGGCCGAGCAGAGTCGGCAATATATCGACCTGACTGCCGGTGGTGGTGATCAATTGCGCCGAATCTCCGAAAATAGCCGGAGTATAAATCAATAACGGTATTCTAAAAGTTTCCGGCGAAAGAGGATATTTGGGCGACTGTTTATCGCAGTGGTCAGATGTGAATATAAAAATAGTACTGTCAAACACAGGTTGTTTTTTAACATTTTCGATAAACTGACCAATCGCCCAGTCGGTATAATAAAAGCAATTTTTCCTCTTGTTCTCAATGCTGGTATCATCAAAGATTTTAAACCGCTCATCGGGCACAAGAAACGGGTCATGATAACTGAGGGTCAGTAATGTCAGTAAAAAAGGTCGTTGGAAAGATTTGATCTCCTCTGACATTTTCTCAAACAAAATATGATCCGGCACTCCCCACTTGCCAAGAAAGTCAGAACTTTCAAAATCATTTTCATCATAAAAATCGGTGAATCCGTTGGCGGTAAGA
>DAOUVS010000233.1 GCA_030667525.1 Candidatus Zixiibacteriota bacterium
AAATTTTGTAGTAAAATTGTCGAAACCCTGCGGGATTGCGACCTACCTGAAAAAATAAAAAACTATGACGAAACACCTGTCCTTCGAAGGAGGAAACCCATTTTGGAGAGACCCACGCGAATCAATTCCAGACGGCACAATAATGCCAAGCCAAAAAACCTCTCCTAAAAATTTACATGACTCCCGTATGTATATAAAATAATAGAGGAATTTAGCTAATATGAATGTAAGACAATTATTCTGCCCTGACAAATGGCCGGTTGATACCGGACTGTTTTTGCTGAGACTCGGTTTCGGGTTGAGTATGGTTATTTTCCACGGATACGGCAAATTGACCGGCGGCCCGGAAACATGGGAAAAACTTGGCGGTATGATGCAAAATTTCGGAATAGATTTTTTCCCAGTGTTCTGGGGTTTTATGGCGATGACCGCTGAGTTCTTCGGCTCGATATTTCTGATACTTGGAGTTTTTTTCAGGCCTGCAGCATTATTATTGGCGATGGCCATGTTTGTGGCGGCGATTCGTCATCTTTCTCTTCCGGATGGAACCGATTGTGCCGGACTAAAAGGTGCCGCTCATGCGTTGGAATTTTTGGCCGTATATCTGACCTTATATTTTACCGGTCCCGGTAAATATAATCTATCGGGTTTAATAAAAAGAAATTAATTATCGTTAACTACTTTGTCACCTCTGATGTTTCGCAAGGCGGATAACCCTGTTTATAAAGGAAATTTATTGTATAGACAACATCAAGGATGTTTACCAAACCATCATTATTAACATCACCGCACTTCGGAATATTTTTCCCTGAGAAACTGCGGACCTGACTCCAATCACTTTCGAAACAGCTGTTCGACGCTTTCACTTTCCAATAGTAGATAACACTTTCGCCAATACCTATCGGATAAAAATTTGATGGCCCGGCCGGAAAATCATATTCAATTTCAACACTGCTAAAAGCAGGATTATTATCAATAAGAATATGATAAGTCGATGCATTGGGCACATCATCCCAATCGAGAATAACCGGTAAATATCCGTCGGTAGAACCATTTTCCGGGGCAACCAATACCGGCACGGTAACAGTTGGGCAATCAAGCGAGAATTGCCAGGCCGAACTCCAGTTACTCCACCCGCAATTGTTTTCGGATCGGATTCGCCAATAATACGTTTTACCATTTTCGAGATTTGATGAGATATTATACGATGCAGCAGGTCCTAACAAATAATCGAATATCGGATTTCCAAATTCGAGTCCATCATCTATCTGCAGGCGATATGAAATATTATCCGGATTGTCACCCCAGCCAATTTGCAGCGGCAAAGTTAAACCAGAAATTCCGTCCGGAGGCACCGATTGAACGGGAGGATTTGGGATGGGACAAGCAGTCGAAAATCGTCGACTCTGGCTCCAATTACCATCTCCGCATGAATTATATGCCAAAACTTTCCAGTAATAGGTCGTGTTAATATCCAACGTTGCGACCGTATAATCAGAATAGTATGAATTAAATGCGTAATCGATTTCGGGGCTGTTATAGTAAGGATCATCATCCAGCATAATATGATACTGTTCTGCTAGCAATTCATCGCTCCAGTCAAGCATGAGCGGTGCGCTAATGTCAATCTCATTATTTGTCGGGTATATTAACGATAGTTGATTTGGAATCGGGCATTCCGTTGAAAAACCCCAGGTTTCTCCCCAGTTACCCCATCCGCAGCTATTATTGAAACGTGCCCTTATCCGCCAAAAATAGTAAGTATCCTGATCCAGGCTGGAAGATGTATATTCAGAAACCGACGCATAAAATGCCTCTTCAATGCTGGAGAAGTTGGAGTTATCATCAATTTGAATTTCATATTCTAAAATGCCGAATATATCATCCCAGTCAAAATAGACCGGTAAAACAATATCAGCGGCTCCATTCAACGGCTCTAATAAATTCGGAGGACCGGGTCTAGGGCATTCACTGGTGAAACTCCAGGTTCCGGTAAATCCTCGCCAAAATCCTCCCCAGGTGTCATATACATGACCATTAATCCGCCAATAATAGGTGGTGTTTTGTTGTAAAGAATTCGCCGAATATTGCATACTAACAATATAATTATTATCAATTGCAGGGCTGCCAAATCCCGGATCATCGTCGACCTGTAACCAATAATATTCCATGCCTGACCCACTCCAGGTGAACAGCGTAGGAATCGGCACCTCGGTTGAACCATTGGATGGGCTGACCAAATAAGCAGTTTGTGATACCGCTGGCCTTGATAATAAAACGAAAATAATGAAAACAAAAATCTTAACGCAATTTAGCAATTTCCCCATTCCGCCTCCTAATAAATATATTGTCGGCAAGAGAGCCAAATTTTATGCCTAAAATTCGATCTTATGTAGTTATTTAGAGAATTATGCGCTCAATTCTAAATGTATTATATAGCGGCTTTACTCTGATATTAAAGATACCATTTGTTATAAAATAAGTCAAGAAATAATCAGACAATCGAAAAGCCGCTGAATTTATAAAACAGCGGCTTGATAAATTAGTTGAGAGTATAAGTTTAATTGCGTCCCGGGGGACTTGGCTGAATGGAACTCCAATCGCTGCCTCTTAAGGCTTTTAACGCTTCAGTGTAATCGTCAGGTTTGACCCAAATGATATATCCAAACCGACCAGTGCCATCTACGACGGCATTGGAAGCATGAATATTAATCCCGGCATTCGATAATTTAAGATGAAAATTGTAAAGCGCTCCAACATTATCATCGCCCTGAATCAAAAAAGCCTTTTTGGGTCCAACCAGAGGTATATTGGCATCTTTGGCTGCCTGTTTTAATATCTCCGGATCGGTTGGGAAAAAATCGAGTTGGCTTTGTCCTTCACCTTCCGGAAAGGCTGTAAAGGCAAGCAGATTTACTTGCTTCTCGCTAAGAAACTCTAATAGTTTTCTTGCTTCGCCCGGCTTATTGGCGACCAATGAGTAATAATACTCCACCTCTTTTACTGAAAATGACATGACCAACCCCTTTCAATTAACTATTTATTTTAAATATATCATTTTCATTTTTTTGTCCATCCCATTCATTCCATGAGATAGATGCACAATGGCTATCGATTCAATTGCGTCGAGTTGCTTTAGTTTGAAGTCAAATTGGATGCTTATCTACTTCAATATAGGCAAGAATATTTTCTTGTCAAGATGGATGTTTTTGGGCCGGTCATAACCGTCGCATCATAATCATCTTTAAGTTTATCAAAAAAAAGCGGCACGTAAATTATACCTGCCGCCTCAATCTATTTATCCCTGAATTTCCAGGATAATTAGTTTTGCTTATTCACAGATCGGAAATGGTCCGTCTTTATATAAGTGATTTATTAAATAAATCACATCGAGAATATTAAGACCAAAGTCGGCGTTAATATCGCCACAGATTTTATTCACTGTGCCGTCGCAAGCATCACCAATACCGTCATGATCGCTGTCGATTTGTGAACTGTTGGCTACATCCGGGCAGTTATCACAGGCGGTACCAACATTGTCACCATCAACATCATCTTGGTCAGGATTATAATTTTGGGGGCAGACATCGCACATATCCCCAATCCCATCTTCGTCACCGTCACTCTGATCAGGATCATAATCCAGCGGACAAATATCGCATAAATCGCCGATACCGTCGCCATCAGAATCTGCTTGATCCAAATTGGCATCGTCAGGGCAATTGTCGCACAGATCTCCGATACTGTCGCCATCGCTGTCGTCCTGGTCAGGATTTTGGACATCCGGACAATTGTCGCATCCGTCACCTATTTCATCACCGTCGCTATCGGTCTGATTCGGATTGAAATCATCAGGACAGATATCGCACAGGTCACCAAAACCATCACCGTCAGCATCAGCTTGATCAAGGTTGTAAACATCGGGACAGTTATCGCACGCGCTCCCGAAACCGTCACCGTCACCATCATTGGCCGTGCACTGCGAGACCGTCCAGCAATATGGACCTCCAAAACTGGATTGCAGATCCTCTCCGGCTCCGGCAAAAAACCAATCATAACCACTATTATTATGATCAATAGAATCGATACATATCATTCCTTCTTCACCTGGTGCCAATTGAATTGACAAATTATATTCAATCCGGGTTAGCATCAATCCATCATTGGGCCAACTGGCATCAGGCTGTCCCATACTTATCCCGGCAAAACCAACGGTATCTGGTAACATGCCATCCCAACTGGTAATATCAATAAATGTAGCCATATCCCAGTAAATAAGATCCTCAAATCCATTCTTCAAGACAATTGATGGTGCGGTGGCTTCTCCGCCGACATCAATCCAGGAAATAGTTGAAACATCTCCGGTTCCATAAAAATGCCAGGGCACCGACATACCGATTATTTTATAATCGGAATTATTGGCTCCCTGAATTTCAATAACTATAGGTCTGTTGGCTGATAGTTTGGGAGTTCCCCCGTCATCCCAAAAATAGGCTTCGTTGATGGTGGCGTTCCAATCGACTTCCTGTCCCAAAACGGCAGTAATTGGGAGCAGAACGATAGCAAGCACTACTAACAGTCGAAGTGAGTTGCTCATGATTTCCTCCTC
>DAOUVS010000276.1 GCA_030667525.1 Candidatus Zixiibacteriota bacterium
TGATTTCATTCTTTTACCTTTTCCGGCGGCAAGAATGATGGCGGCTTTTTTATTAGTCATATTGATCTTAAGATTTCTTAATTTTATTGTTTTGGTCAACCAGAATAATTTTGGGTCGATGACCTTTGGTTTCATTCTCATCTATCAAACCATAGCAGATCACAATAACTATATCTCCGGTTTGACCCTTGTGAGCGGCGGCGCCGTTGAGGCAAATCACTCCCGATCCGGCTTCACCTTCGATAGCATAAGTTACCAGACGATTACCATTAGTCACATTTAGAACATGCACTTTTTCAAACGGTGCAATACCGGCCGCGTTCATAAGGTCAGTATCAATGGTTAGCGAACCCTCATAATTAAGATTGGCCTCGGTAACCACGGCACGATGTATTTTCGATTTACAGACTGATATCAGCATCTATCCTACCCAAAATAATCCAATTGTATAACAACGTGATAATATAATAGTTTCCAAATCTTTGGCAAGGGGGTATTTGTTCAGTGTAAAATAATTATAAATGATTAATAGTTAGGAGGTTATTTGCCTATTTCTTTTTTTCTAATTCACTTTTAAGGAAATCTATAATTTTAACTGGAGTTGGATCGATTTTATTTAATATCGCCAGATAGTAAGAAATGAAGTCACCAATCTGAATAAGGGAAAATATCCTCAAAAGAGAAGAGTCACCTTGCGCTATAACTTCAATAACTTCAACATTCTGCTTTGAAATAATATCTTTAACAATCGACATCCGTTCGCTGATTTGAACATGATCGTCGCTAGTGCGAAGAAAGATCGCAATAAGTTTATCTTTATAGCTCTTTATGATATTCCAGCCGACCAATTCATTATGATTGAATTCCGCAAACTGGCTATTATAGGCAAGACACTTGGCATTTTCGCAAATCTGACCTTTCCACCGGGTGCCAACCGTATCGGTCAGTTCCGGGCCGGAATAGATAATCGGGATTTTGCCGTAAATCTTTTCAGCGATTGCCTTGGCCCGGTTATTGTCGGATTCAATTTCTACGGCATAAAGTTCGCGAAATTCTTTTAATCCAGTAATTAAAGTGGAAATCTCTTCTGAGACATCATCGATAAATTTGAGTTTGGCCATAAGAAAAAGAAGTGGTACAAATGAATATCCCAGAGCAGTGCGTGGGGGATAACCTCCCGGAAGCTGTATTAATGGAAGATTATTATCCTTGGCAATTTGACCGACCTTCCCGCCGGTACTGAAACAGACTATTTTGGCCTTTTTCCCTAGAGCCTCATTGAGAGCCGCAAGAGTTTCTTCCGTATTACCTGAATATGAAGAGATGACAACCAGCGTACTTTCATTATCAAATCCTGGGAGTACGTAGTGACGGCAGACAACAAACGGAATCTCGAGTTTACCGGCCAGATAGGTTCTGACCGTATCGCCGCCGATAGCGGAACCGCCCATTCCGGCCACAACTATATTTTTAATACCTGAAAATTGATTGGCATTAATTTCTATCTTTGAACCGATTTCGGCAGCTTCCGCCAACTGCTCCGGAAAGTTATAAATTTTATCATGCATCCCGGCAGGATCCAGTTTTTTCATATCTTCAATTGAATTGAGCAAAATAATTCTCCAACTATAGAGAGAGGTTGAATTCGGTCAGCATTTTTTCGACATCTTTTACGTTTGATAATTTCATGATATCATCGGCTAATAATCTGGCCGTTTCGATCTCAATTTTTGCGATTATTTCTGAGGTTCGGTTTAGCTGTGAGGGGTTCATCGATAATTGATCAATCCCAAGTCCGATAAGCAACGGTATGGTAAGCGGATTGCCTGCCATCTCGCCGCAAACAGTTACCGGGATATTATGCTTATGAGCCGCCGTTATTGTATTTTTTATCAAACTCAAAACTGATGGGTGAAATGAATTAAAAAGGCCAATAAGTTTCTGGTTGTCGCGGTCGGTGGCAAGAGTATACTGGGTCAGATCATTTGAGCCGATTGAAAAGAAATTCACTTTAGACGCCAGCATATCGGCCATAATCGCAGCAGAGGGGACCTCGATCATGATCCCGATATCTATTTTTGAATTAAATTCTATTTTATTTTTTCTTAATTCGACCATTGAGCGCCTAATTTGGCCGAGGGCTCGATTGAGTTCAGGCAAATCGGTAATCATCGGCAGCAGGATTTTGATATTACCTCGATTGGAAGTTCTCAATATGGCACGAATCTGATCCCTGAAAATTCGCGGATTCCCGAGTGAAGCTCTTATCCCGCGCCAGCCGAGCGCCGGATTATTTTCCGTGACCGCATTTTGATCTTTGAGGAATTTATCGGAACCGAGATCAAAAGTTCTAATGACCAACTCCTGCTGGTAGTACTGTTTTGCCACCGAATCATAGACCTCAAACTGCTCATCTTCGGATGGAAAATGACCCTGCTGCAAATAAAGAAACTCGGTTCGATATAAACCAACGCCGATATTATGCTTGGATAATATTTTATCTATCGGGCCGGGGATATTAATATTGGCGGCGACATTTATTTGAACATTATCTTTTGTCTTAGGCGGGAAATTGGGTAATTTTTTTAGCTGGGTTATTGGAAGTTCTTTGAGTTCGGCTCCCTTTTTCCTGATCTGGTTCCATTCATCTTCCGGCGGATTGATGGTAATCTGTCCTTTTTCACCATCAACAATCAATCTGTCGCCGGAACGGATTTTCATATGGACCTGTCTGACGCCGGTAACGGTCGGGATAATAAGTGATCGTGCAATCAGAGCCATATGAGAGTTGGGACTGCCTTCGGCAGTGACAATAGCGCGCGCGTCACGTTCAAAAAGATTTAAAACTTCGGCTGGCGTAAAAAGTCTGCCGACAAAAATACAGTCCTTGGAAAACTGCGAAAATTCGCTTTCAGATTGTCCGGTTAAATATCTTAAAACTCGGTGGGAAACCGCTTCAATATCGGTTACCATCTGACGCATATAAGGATCGCGCGAACGTTGCAGAGGCAGCATGTTATTTTCAACCTGCATGCTGTATATATATGCCGCACTCTTATGAGTCTTTTTGATTTCGTCTTTTACTTTATTTAAAAATTCGGTATCGGATGCAATCAGAACCTGTGAATCAAATATTTTTGCGACCGGACCGCCGATTTTTGCGTCGGCTGTTTTCTGACACTTGCTTAGTTCTTCGAGAGTCTTTTCCACGGCGGTATCGAGCTGGGACATTTCATTTTCAATTTGGTTTTCTTCTATCGTCCGTTCCTCGATTGATTGTTCCCACTTGTAAATAACACGGGCGATACCATAGGCGATACCGGGCGAAGCCGAGATACCTTTTATGATTACGGTTTTTTTATCTATTATCATAATTATATACTTATAAACGGTAGCGTGCAAATTGATCCGGATTAAAAAAACAAATTACAGGTATTTCAAATCGCCAAATCCTGAACCAACCAGCTGGACCAAATCCTTCACTGCCTCTTTTTCATCCTCACCATCAGCAAAAATAATTAGTTTTGAGCCCA
>DAOUVS010000177.1 GCA_030667525.1 Candidatus Zixiibacteriota bacterium
CAGAAGTTCTTTTGAGTTGCCGCTGGAACAAAAAGATGTTATGCCATTTTGTCCGCTTGTTCGGGAACATACAATTGATGCTGATATTGAATCGTTGATCGCTTTCCAGCCTGATTCGATGCTTGTTATTGGGACCATCAGGTATCGCGGGCGAAATATTGAGTATCGGGCATTTGCCGAAGCATATTTGGAGACACCTTTAAAAATAACTCTGGTGCCAAATTTTTCAATTGTCCAACCGCTTTCACAGGAAAAACTGGTCAGATTGGTAGAACCGTTAAAACTAAAAGCGGTGATTACAAAACCATCGTTTAAATCAGCCACAGCGAATATTCAGGTCATTGCTCCTAAGGGCACAATGGCCGGTGCATACCAAAAAACGATTACAATGCCAGTTGGTGTCCGATCATTTGATATTTCAATTCCACTGGTCGCCACCAAAGCTTTAACCTCCGGAAGAAAACCATTGATTGTAAATCTCATTGAAGACAAATATATTATAGCTTCAGACACCGCTTATATAAGACGAGCCGATACCGATTTTAATGATAAGGCAAAAATCGCGCTTTTATCCGGGCCTGATGGTTTGCTGGAAGATATTCTTGCTAATACCGGTGCAAATTATAGAACGATCAGTAATCGTTACCTGGAAACCAGAGAACTTGATCAATTTGATATCATCGCGCTTGGAACCGGATGTTATCAAAATTACCCAACCTTGGCGGCGGTTCAGGGAAAATTGAAAAAGTTTATGGAGTATGGTGGGACCATTCTGGTTTTCGGTCAACCGAGAGACTGGCCTGCCGATCTTTTGCCGGTTTCTATTTTATCAAATGAGAAATTATTGCCGGGGTTTCAATTAACGGTGATCAATGAATCTCATCCTGTCTTTAAGAGAACGGAGCCGTCGAAATTTCTGGAATATGTCAATAGCCAATATTTATCTTATCCGGCTCTGGTGTCACCATCGGAATCGATTGTTCTGCTCGATGATAATGTTTCAATGCTGACCGAATCGAAATTCAAAAAGGGAAAACTAATTTATTGCGGTCTTCCGCTTCTGGAGATGTTCCAAAATCTCGATCTGGTCGCTATCACTTTATTTACCGGTTTGATAAATTATTCCGGTAAATAGATTTACTTTTCCTATTCATTCAGCTATTTTGCTATTACATCCGTATGATGCTGTAGTATGAAGAATAAAATTAAAAATAAAATTAGATTCATAAGAATCCGAAAATATATGAGGCAGTATCGGGGATACCTGATCCTGGGCGCTTTGTCAGTTGTGGGGGCAAATCTTTTAATTCTGATAAATCCGTATATGCTAAAAATCGCCTTTGATAAACTTGAAAGCGGTGCCGAACCGTCGAGTGTTTTAAAATATGCTGTTTTGATAGTTGTTTTTGCTGTTATTTCCGGGTTTTTCAGATTTCTTATGCGGCGGACTATTATTTGGATGTCACGAAAACTTGAGTTTGATCTTCGTAACGACTTTTTTGCGCATCTATTGAAACTTGATCCGACTTTTTATCATAATAATCGAACCGGCGATATTATGGCTCGAGCTACTAATGATGTCGAAGCGGTGCGGATGATGGTCGGTCCCGGAATAATGCATATCGGGAATGCTATTGTCAGTACTATAATTGCGATATCGTTTATGTTATATTTATCACCAAAACTGACACTGTATTCACTTTTGCCTCTTCCAATATTATCTATCCTGGTTAACCGTTTGGGTGGTGCGGTGCATAAGCGTTATATGAAAATCCAGGACTATTTCTCCGTCTTAACTTCGCGCGTTCAGGAAAACCTGTCAGGGGTCAGAGTAATCCGCGCTTATCATCAGGAAGAAGCGGAGATCAAAGATTTCGCAAAGCATAATCGGAAATATATCGAGCTTAATGTCAGTATGATTAAAGTGTTTGGAGTTATGTTTCCGCTTCTAACGATGCTGGCCGGGACAGTTAATATGGCGGTTTTGTATTTTGGCGGCGCGGAAGTTATATCCGGTTCAATTAGTCTTGGTACTCTGGTCGCATTTTTTGCTTATTTGACCATGCTGGTTTGGCCGATGGTGGCGATGGGCTGGGTGGTTTCATTGTATCAGCGGGGCATTGTCTCGCTTGATCGGATAAATAAAATAATGGACACCGAACCGAGTGTTTTCTCATCACCTGATAGCACTAACAATAAGAAGTTTACCGAATCAATTGAGATTCGCAATCTTGATTTCTCATATAATGGTACAAAAATACTCAACAATATCAATCTGAGTATTCAAGCCGGTAAAACTCTTGGGATAATCGGTCCGACTGCTTCCGGCAAAACAACCCTGATCTCACTTCTGGCGCGATTATTTCCGGTTCCTAAAGAGAGCATATTTATTGACGGGGTCGATATTAATGACTGGGATTTAAAGACACTTCGCGATCAAATAGGATTTGTTCCGCAGGAGCCGTTCCTTTTTTCTGATACAATATCCCAGAATATACTTTTCCATTCTGACCAGAAAGATTCCAACTCGGCTCAGTTAGTGACCAATGCGGCGAGGGCGGCGGTGATTGATAATGAGATAAACGAATTTCCCAACGGATATGAAACGATTCTGGGCGAGCGCGGAATAACCTTATCCGGGGGACAGAAACAGCGGGTTGCAATAGCCCGTGCAATAGTAGCCGATCCGAAGATAATTATTCTCGATGATGCCACCAGTGCTGTTGATACAGAAACCGAACATCTGATTAATTTGCAACTGAAAGATGAGCTGAAAAAGAGAACCGCAATAGTTATCTCGCATCGGATCTCGGCGGTCAAAAATTCCGATAATATTATTTATCTGGAAAAGGGCGCGATTGTTGAGCAGGGAACCCATGAGGAATTGACTGCTCTGTCCGGAAGGTACGATACGTTGTACCGGGCTCAACTGATTGAAGAAGAATTGAAAAGGATGTAATTGTGGCAGCCGAAAACTACCATGAAGAAGAAGCGCTGGGCAAAGCATATGATGCCGGTTTGATGAAGCGGCTTTTAAAATATGCCAAGCCGTACCGGACCGGGCTGATTTTTGCTACTATTCTGTTAATTGGCGGTTCGGTGCTACAGCTATTGCTTCCGGTTATGATACAGATCGGCATCGACGATTATCTTCTGACCAAACAAATGAGTGGGTTGGGTGAGATAACGCTTGTCTATGGCGGGATTCTGATTGCATCGTTTATACTTTCATACGTTCAACTATACATCACCATGCTTATTGGTCAGAAGGTGCAGTATGATATCAGAATGGAGATATTTTCTCATCTTCAGAAACTCCATATGCAGTTTTTTGATAAAAATCCGGTTGGCCGATTAGTCACCAGAGTTACCAATGATGTCAATGTTTTAAACGAGATGTTTTCATCCGGGCTGGTGGCGATTTTTGGTGATGTTATTACGCTGATTGGGATTGTTATTGCATTGCTGTATTATAACTGGCAGTTGGCACTGCTAACTTTTGCGGTGCTACCTTTTCTGATTATTGCCACGGCGATTTTTAGAAAAAAGGCGCGTCAGGCTTATCGCGATGTCCGCACCCGGCTGGCGCGTCTCAATGCTTTTACCCAGGAACATGTGACCGGAATTTCGATAATACAACTATTTACCAGAGAAAAAGCGATTTTTGAAAACTTCTCAACGATTAATGCCGGTCTGCGCTCGGCTCATTTTCGCTCGGTATATTATCATGCCACCTTTTTCCCGGTGGTTGAAATAATCAGTGCGGTGTCGCTGGCGGTTGTATTGTACTATGGTAGTTATCAAATTGCAATCACCGCTTTGACATTTGGTGAACTGGTTGCTTTTATTCAACTGGTGCAAAGATTTTATTTCCCTATCAGAGATTTGGCCGAAAAATATAATATTTTACAATCATCGATGGCTTCATCGGAACGGATTTTTAAACTGCTTGATACCGAACCTGAAATGAGTCAAAAAAACGTAGTCGATAAATCTAATAAGTTTTCCGGTGCGATTGATTTTGAAAATGTTTGGTTTGCTTACAACAATGAAGATTATGTATTAAAGGATGTCTCGTTCAGCGTTAAACCGGGGGAAAAAGTTGCGATTGTTGGTGCCACCGGTGCCGGGAAAACATCGCTGATATCGCTTCTGTTTAGATTTTATGATTATCAAAAAGGTTCGATAAAACTTGATGGCGTTGATACCAGAGATATACCAACGGAAGTCCTACGACGTCAGATGGGTCTGGTGATGCAGGATGTATTTATATTTTCGGGAGATTACGCCGGGAATATCAGACTTGGCGAAGAGAATATATCAGATGGAAAAATCAAAGAGGCGCTCCGCCGTGTAAATCTGCACGATTATATTATGGAAGCCGAGGGCGGTCTTCAGGCTGAGGTCAAAGAACGTGGTGCCACTCTTTCGACCGGACAGAAACAGCTTCTATCTTTTGCCAGAGCACTTGCCTTTGATCCCAATATTCTTGTTCTCGATGAAGCAACCAGTTCAGTCGATACCGCCACCGAACGAATGATACAAGGTGCGCTTGATAATCTGCTGGAGAACCGGACCGCCATTATTATTGCTCATCGGCTGTCAACAATTGAAAAGGCTGACAAAATTATTGTCCTGCACCATGGACAAATAAGAGAGATCGGCCGCCATAAGGAATTATTGGATAAAAAGGGAATTTATTATCGTCTCTATCAGATGCAATTTGGTCTGGACAAAATCAAAAAGGCGGTATAGAGATGATCTCTGAATACAAACTAAAAATATTTCTTGCTTTTGCCAGGAAAACTGCCGTCGAGGCCGGTGTTCTTTTGCTAAAAAGAGTAGGCCGGGAAAACAAAATATCATTTAAAGGGGTCGTCAATCTTGTAACTGAAGCTGATCTGGCCTCAGAAAAACTGATTGTTAATGCTATTGCAGCCAATTTCCCTGAGCATTCTATTCTTACCGAAGAAGAGAGATCGGTTGAAAAAAAATCGATTTTCAGATGGGTGATTGATCCGCTTGATGGTACTACCAACTATGCTCATGGTTTTCCTTTTTGGGCTGTCTCTATTGCACTGGAATGTAATAGTAAAATAATTGTTGGTGTTGTTTATGATCCTTTACGCGATGAAATATTTTATGCCCGAAAAAATGGCGGAGCATTTTTGAACCGGAAAAGACTTATTGTTTCAGGTCAAAAGAGATTGGACAAAGCTCTTCTTGCAACCGGATTTCCTTACGATATCGCAGAATCAGAAAACAATAATCTGGATTTCTTTAATCGTTTTGCACGATCGGCCCGGGGTGTCAGGCGAGCCGGTTCGGCGGCGCTTGATTTATGCTATTTGGCCTGCGGGCGATTTGATGGTTTCTGGGAGCAGAAGTTACATCCGTGGGATACCGCAGGAGGCAAAATTATAGTTGAGGAAGCTGGTGGAAAAATCACCAATTTCCAGGGTAATAAATATTCTATCTATGATGATTATATTCTTGGCAGCAACCGCAAAATCCACAACCAGATGATAAAAGTTTTATCCAAGTAGGTTATTTTACATTTGGAGTTATTAATAATTATGGACAATTTGGCGCCGGTCCGTCTTTGTATATAAAATTTATTAAATAGACTATATCCAATATATTTGAAAAATTATCGCCAGTTGGGTCGGCGGAGTCGATAAACTGGGGTGCCGGGCCATCTTTGTACTTATAATTAATTAGAAAGATAACATCTAAAATTGTCCAACGCCTGTCGTTATCATAATCTCCGCAATCATTTCCAAGAGCGCCAATCAGAATTTCACATCCATTATTCGGTGGAAAGCAGGGCGAATCAAATTCAATATGATAATTATCTTGGCCAACGTTTCTGAAAAGAGGGTCAGATGACAAATTACCATTAATGTTTTCCTGATCTGAGATAACACCAACCCAATCTCCCATTTCATTTCCAAAAATATTTGTACATGATATTGTGAGAACAATGGCTTCAACATCTTCCACAATAGTGATGGCCTCCGAACCGGTGTTATATGCAAAAAGACACCCTTCCATGCTAGCATCTCGATAGGTTCTGATTGCCGAGCCATCAGCACTGGAATTATTAACAAAAGTACAATTGCGGATACTAATTGTGTCATCAGGTATACCTGATATGCTTATAGCACCACCGGCAGAATTGGAATGATTGCCAATAAATAGGCAATCTTCTATTGTTGGAGTCGAATTGTAGCCGTCAATTGCCCCACCACGTACTGAAGTATAATTATTTTGAAAAACACAATTTCTAATTATGGCTTTTGAATTATTTAGATACATCGCGCCTGCAAAAGCATCAATAAAGTGACAATTTTCAAACTTTGGAGAAGAGGAAAATATGTAAACTCTTTGCATGTAATGAATTGTCAGGCC
>DAOUVS010000164.1 GCA_030667525.1 Candidatus Zixiibacteriota bacterium
AATAATCTTTTTTGATTGCACAGAAATATTATTTTTTGTATTATTGATATAATTATCAGAAATTGTTTGTCAAAAATAATCTGGGGGAGATATGAGTTACGAAAAATGGTATGAGAAATTTTTCGAAGGTCCGTTTTTGGATGTTCAGCAAAATTTTCTGACGGCCGAAGAAACCAAAGCCGAAGTCAGTTTTATCATTAATTCTTTGAATCTTAAACCAAACGAGAATGTCCTTGATATTCCGTGCGGGCTGGGGCGATTAACTCTTGAACTGGCCGAATATGGCTGTAATATGACCGGGCTTGATTTTACCGAATCGTATCTTGATATATGTAAAAAAGTCGCCTTTGAGAGAGAACTTGATATAAGACTTCATCAGGGTGATATGCGAAAACCGCCGTGGAATAATCAGTTTGATGCCGCTTTATGTGTCGGCGGAAGTTTTGGATATTTTGACGATGCCGAAAATGATAAATTTATCAAAACTGTTTATGATACCCTCAAACCGGGCGGTCGGTTTTTGCTGTTTGCGCATGTGGCCGAATCTTTGTTTCCGATGTTCCAAAGAAAAGATTGGCGCCGAATCGGCAAAAGCATTGTTCTTGATGACCGTAGTTATGATATCGAAAACAATCGTATCAACAGCGAATGGACAATAATAAGAGGCAATGAAACAACCGTGCAGTACAGCTCAATGCGGATTTACAGATACAGCGATATGCGCGATATGTTCAAATCGGCTGGTTTTGATAATTTAAAAGCTTACGGCTCAGTCGAAGGCGAACCATTCGAATTCCGCTCCAAGAGGTTGTATTTGGTTGGAACCAAATAATCCGCTTGATAATTCCCAATATTTCTAACATACTACAGTCAATTGTTGATTGAATGAGGTTTCTATGAAACTGTTAATGATATACTGCACCCGGTTTGGATACCAGACAAGTATGAGGACACTCGATACTGTCCCGGAAATAGACAAAAGCGAAACGTTTGAAAATTGTCTCGTCGGATTTATTGATGTCGAAGAAAAAGATGAAGACAACGCCGCATACATCGAAACCAAACTGATAAAAAATCTCAAGTGGGCGGCACGAAAAAACGAGACCGAAAGAATAATCCTGCATTCGTTTACGCATCTGTCCGACAGCAAGGCAACCCCCGAAATCACCAAACAGATTTTTGACAGCGCCGAAGAACGATTAAAAAAATCAGGATATGAAGCAAATCAAACAGCTTTTGGATATTTTATGAACCTCGACATACAGGCCCCCGGAAGTCCGATAACAAGATTATTTAAGGATATACAAAATGATTAAAGAAATAGAAAAACCAGATAAAGCGGAGATTGTTGCCAAAGTGTATCGTGGCGCCCGTGAGGAATCGATCCATTACGGTTCAATCGCGGTAGTCAACAGTGAAGGCAAGCTGACTCATTATCTTGGTGACCCGGAGTTTTTTACATTTGCACGATCATCCCCGAAACCGTTTCAACTTCTGCCGACAATTACTTCTGGTGCCGCTGACCACTTTGGATTTTCACCGAAGCAGTTGGCTATTATGTCCGGGTCGCATGTCGGCAGTGATGAGCATCGCGAAGTGGTGATGTCAAATCTTGAACTGGCCGGAAACAGTCCGGAAAATCTCAAGTGCGGTTGTCATTGGCCGCTCGGGATGCTGATGAGAAATGAATTTCCAACCAAAGATGAACATCTTGATTTTGTTCGGCACAACTGTTCCGGTAAACATTCCGGATTTCTGGCATTGTCACGATTTTTGGGTGAAGACCCGGCCGAATATCTGAATCCAAACGGTCAAGTTCAACAGATGGTGTTAGATGCTGTCGCCGGGATGTATGAATACCCTAAAGAAAAAATTGTAATTGGAACCGATGGCTGCTCAGCGCCGAATTTTGGTTTGCCGATGATCCATACCGCGATCGCTTTTCGCAAATTAGCCTCGGCCGTTGGCAAAGATTAGACCGAAACAAAAGCATTGGAACGAATTCGCGATGCGATGATGGCATATCCGGTGATGTTTTCCGGTGAGGGTCGGTTTGATCTGGCGCTGATGCAGACCTTCCCGAATAATGTCGTCTGCAAAATTGGCGCCGAATCGATTCAGGGGATCGGTTTTCTAAATCCGAATATTGGTATTGTCGTAAAGATTCACGATGGTAACCAGCGGGCGCTCTATCCGGTTATTGTTGAACTGCTCAGGCAACTCGGTTTAATAGAAGATATTGAAAAAGCAGAATATCTCAAAGATTATCACAAGGCTGAAATCCGCAACGCGATGGACATTTTAACCGGTTCGATAAAGGCCGAATTCAGCTTGAAAAATGTCTGATTTTGTATTACCTTCCGTTCAGATAAATTATAAACTTCTGTGGAGGAAATGTGTTAGAAGAAAGACATCCGTCAGAACCTTTTCGAATAAAATCAGTTGAACCGATAGTACTATTATCCCGGGCGCAGAGAGAAGAGATTCTTCATCGGGTCAAATATAATGTATTCAAAATAAAAGCCGAAGAAATCTATATCGACCTGCTCACCGATTCAGGCACCGGGGCGATGTCAAAAGATCAATGGTCGGCATTGATGCAGGGTGATGAATCCTATGCCGGAGCCAGATCATTTTATCGTTTTGAGAAGATAGTAAAAGATATTACCGGTAAAAAATATATTCTCCCGGTTCATCAGGGTCGTGTGGCCGAGAATGTATTTTTCTCGACCGTTGTTAATAAGGGTGATTATGTACCGAACAATACTCATTTTGATACCACCGGTGCTAATGTTGCGCATAAGGGAGGATTTGCCATAAATCTGCCCTGTCCGGAAGCAGCACTCGATGATGAGATTCCATTTAAAGGGAACATGGATACCCGCAAACTGGAAAGCTTTATCGAAGAGAAAACTCCTGAAAAAATCCCGGTTGTTTTTATGACCGTGACCAACAATTCTACCGGCGGGCAGGCGGTAGCGATGGCCAATATTAAGGAAGCATCAGAAATTTGCCATAAGCATGGCATTATGTTTTTCTTCGATTGTGCCCGGTTTGCCGAGAACGCCTATTTTATCAAAAAGGATGAACCTGGTTTTGAGAATAAGACCATCAAAGAAATCGCGCAGGAGATGTTTTCATACTGCGATGGTGCTTTGATGTCGGCGAAAAAAGATGGACTGGCCAACATGGGCGGTTTTATTGCCGTCAATGATGAAGAACTGGCGCGAAAAATGACGGAGCTTATGATAGTTATCGAAGGATTCCCGACCTATGGCGGGATGTCGGGTCGTGATATTGAAACGATCGCGGCGGGATTGAATGAAGTCCTAAAAGAAGATTACCTTGCATATAGAGTCGGGCAGGTGGAGTATTTGGGAAAAATTCTTGAAGAAGCGGGAGCACCGATTATCAAACCAACCGGCGGTCATGCGATCTTTATCGATGCCGGTAAGTACCTTCCGCATATTCCCAGCGATCAATTTCCGGGGCATACATTGTCGGTGGAATTGTATCGTGAGGGTGGTATCCGTACTTCAGAGATCGGTTCGATTATGTTCGGCGGGTATGATCCCAATACCGGTGAAAATATATCGGCCCCAAAAGAACTGGTCCGTCTTGCCGTCCCGCGCCGGGTTTATACCGGGTCGCATCTTGAGTATGTCGCGAGAGTTATGGATCGTATCACCGCTCGCAAAGATTCACTTCGTGGATATAAGATAACCCGTCAGGCGACATTACTAAGACACTTCACTATTGAACTGGAAGAGATGGCAAAAGAAGAAGTCAAAGTAAAATAAATTCTTGTAGGGCAGGTGTCCCCGACACCTGCCTTCAAATATATAAGTAGAATCTTGTAGGGAAGAACCCAAGCGAAGCGACGCGGTTCTGCCAATTATATTCGTTGTGATGTCGGGTCGCCGCACCCGACAGATTGACATCATGCTCTTACCCCTATTAACGTTTTTCCCGCGACGGCGGGAATCCATGCTTATTTTTATTTTCCGGTAACCCACGCAACGGGTGGGGATTTTATTTTCGCATCATTGCGAACGAAGTCTGGCAATCTCAATTATTCCTTGTAATCTAAACACTCTCAAACAATTACAGCAAAATGGGTTCGTTTTGTCGTTTTACACTTTTTCTAACTATCAACTTTGTTGCAAAATTGCTATTCGCTTGATAGTCATACGGTTTGGTAGGAGCCCTGTGCCCCTGACGATTTTTTGTCTAAAAGCTTTCGATAATTTTGTCCAAATATACATAATTCTCCCTTTGTTTTTATGCTCTCTAATAGCAGGGGAGATATTGAAATTAACGTTGATTTGGTGGGGAAAGTGCATTTTCTATTTTAAATATGCTACTGGACAGATTCCCTTAGATATTTGTTGCACTTAAAAACTAATTTCCGTCTAATTGAATCCACCTAAACCCTTCATGTGGCGTGATTACAGCAATATCAATGTCACCACCAACTCCATCATTTGACTTATAATTGAATCTATTCATTTTAATTGTGGTTTCAATAATAAATACTGCAAAATCAATCAAATCTCTTGTTGATAATAAATAATAGGGCAATGTATAATTAATTTCATCTTTTATTTCCTCTGTTAAACACTCAAGGTTTTCCAATCTATTGTCATATCCGTATATTAAACGAGTAAAGACCTCTGTTTCGCCCTTAATTGTCATTCCCGTTTGATCGTAAGGGAGAATCATTTCAATTTTGCCCATTAGATTATTATCATTATTATTAGCCGCATTTTCAGAGGGAAATGTAAAAAGGCAAATTTGTCTTTCTTGATTTTCGGTATACCCATAGATAAACAGAGAAAACTTGATATTCTTATTGTTTAATGAATCGTTATCTAATATTTGAGAAAAATGAATGTTTAAACTATCCGCAATATTTTTTGGTGAAATGATTATATCGTCCTCAATATTTCTTTGAATTTTATAATCGCTAATAATATGTTGAATTTTTTGCGGTTTAGGTTTGCCTGAAAAAAGAGCGGCACTTCCATTCCAAGAAACAGCCGCTGATTTGCCAATTCTCATAATTTTATTAGAAGATTCTGTTACTATTCTTGAATTTTCATCCAATATGATTCTTCCATCTGCCGCGGCTACAATATTTTCTTCATTAAATAATAAAATGTTGATAGTTGCACTTGCTGACAATGTAGTAGTCAATGCTAATAAGATCGCAAAAAATAAGATGTTTTTCATAATTAATCCTCTCTTAAATATTTATTGATTAGTATAAATATGCTTTTAATTAAATCTAAACAATAAAAATGATTTTGTGCGCGGCAGATGTCCACATCTGCCCGAGGGCAACTGGTAGTAACAATTTCCCCACAACTTCACAGTTAAATCGACTCGTACATCTTAATTATGACGTCAATAATACAAAAAATTAATTACAATTTTACTATCGGGTTGATAGTTTTGGGTACAAAAATAGCGAAAAAACGTTTTTTGTTGTGTTGCGACAATTGTTGTTACCTTATGAATATCAATCAATTAGCAAAATTGCCACCAAGTTGATAGTTAGAAAAAGTGTAAAATGACAAAACGAACCCATTTTGCTGTAATTGTATTGAGGTGATATAGTTACAACGAATTTTTGTTTTATCGCTTTTAGGTTGCGATTGAGGAACCAAGTCTACCAGAAAAATCCAATAATATATTTTCCTGCGACGAGGAGGATGCAAACAGCCAGGATGATTTTGATTATTTTGGCCGGTACATATTTTTGCAGTCGGGCGCCGGCATAAATTCCGGCCAGACCGCCAATACCAAACAAAAAACCTAACAGCCAATCAGGAGTGATAGCCAAACCAGTATCGGCATAGTATGGTGCAATCGCCGTATAAAATATAACCCCGGCAATTGAGCAGACAAAGGTGCCCATCAGCGCCGGTCCGGCAACCGCAAAAACAGGTAAGCCGCAGACGGCTACCAGAAACGGCGAGATTATTGCACCGCCGCCGATACCATAAGTACCGCCGATTATCCCGACAATAAAGCTCAAAACTGAAATTCTGATTGATGAAGTTTTATAAACATTATTGTTAAACTTAAAACCGGTATGTTTCAAATTAAAATAAGCCTCGGTGACAGAAAAATTAGTCTCTGATATTTTGCTCTCGTTTTTGGATCTGTCAATAATATTCAATAGTAATCTTATACCAATATAAACCAGCACCAGTCCGACGAAGAATTTAAATGATACCGGATCGGGCAGATATTTGATTCTGATTATCGCCCCAATAAATATACCGGGTAAGGTCCCGATGATAATTATCCCAGTCAATGGCCAGACCATTCTCTGCTCACGAATAAATCTATATACACCACCCGGAATTGCAACAATGTTAAAAACAAGGTTGGTCGGGCTGACCGCCGGTCCGGCGAAACCGAGAAAACTAACCTGAAACGGCAACAACAAAAAGGCGCCGGAGACTCCGCCCATCGATGTAAAAAATGAAATAACAAAGGCGACCACAACCGGAAGCCACCAGTATGTTTCAACCCCGCTGATTGGAAAGTTAATCATAGTGGAAATTAATGTAATATCAACAAAGCACAACTGTCAAGAGGGAGAAAATATTAATCATACAGACCATCTAACACTCTATTTAATCCAGCAGTGAAATCATCGGCATTTGTGTAGCCAACAACTGTATATATATGTTCGCCATCTCCTTTAAAAATACATGTAGTCGGATAACCGCTGATTTCATAAAACACTTTCATCTGTCGGCCGGTGAGAGTCGAATCAAAATGTACCAATAAAGTGTCTGATTCAGCATTAACTCTGACACAATTAAATGATTGATTTAAAATATTGGC